>VAZT01000153.1 GCA_005884825.1 Alphaproteobacteria bacterium | reverse complement strand
GCCCTAACTTGTTCCATGTCTGCACGCTACCTGTAAGCACCGCCCGACGCAAGCACGTTCTGCCGATATTCGCGCGACCCTACGTCGGCGGCTCCCCAGTACGCAAGACAACCGCTCGATTGATCTCGATGACTGCCTCCACCGACAGCCACTGCGGCTCATTTTGCAAGTTCCGCCAGGATTTTCGGGAACCGGGCTATAATCTCCCGAGTCAATTTTTCATGGTCGATCTCGCCCTCTATCGAGCGCGCGTGCAAAATCTCGCCAACCGTACTCCCTTGGCTTCCCGCAACTGACGCCTTCGAGGTGCTGCTCGCAAGTTTTTCACTAGGCACGAAGGCCGTCTCTTCCGAGACCTTCCCAATCACGTCGGCTAGGTGCTTTTCGCCCCGCGATTTGTTGGCCATCGACTCACACTCCCAAATTGACCGCGCGAAACTGGCCGGTTTCCTCGTTCAATTCGACCAATTTCATGATCATCCGTGCCTGATAATGCTGGGTATATGGGACCGAAACGGATGCGACGGTAGGTTTCGTGGCGCCTGTTATTCGGCGGCCAATTTTGTCGGGCGAACAAGCTTCTCGCGCATCGTTACGAATTCTTCGGCGGCGCTCGGGTGGATGCCGACGGTCTCGTCGAACATGCGTTTCGAGACGCCGCATTTCACGGCGATCGCCAGACCCTGCATGATCTCGGGGGCGTCGGGGCCCAGCATATGACAGCCGAGCACCCGCTCGCTGCGCGCATCGACGACGAGCTTCATCAAGGTGCGCTCCTCGCGCCCGGACAAGGTGTTCTTCATCGGCTTGAAGTGGGCGCTGTAGATGTCGACCTCGCCAAAACGCCGGCGCGCCTCCGCTTCTGTGAGGCCCACGGCGCCGATCGGCGGCTGGCTGAATACCGCCGAGGGCACATTGGCGTGGTCCATCCTGATCGGGTGGTCGTTGAACAGGGTCTCGGCGACGGCGCGGCCTTCGGCGATCGCGACCGGGGTCAGGTTGACCCGGTCGGTCACGTCGCCGACGGCATAGATGTTCGGAACATTGCTGCACGACCATTCGTCGACGACGACCGCGCCGTTCCCGGTGGTCTCGACGCCGATCTCGGCGAGACCCAGCCCCCGAGTGTTCGGCTTGCGCCCGGTTGCGTACATCACGATGTCGGCCGAAAACTCCTGGCCGATCGCCGTGTAGACCGAGTAGCCGTGGTCGTGTTTCTCGATCCGCGCGACCTGCGTGCGGGCATGGATCTCGACGCCGCGGCCGCGCATCTCGTGCGCCAACGCAATGCGGATGTCGTCGTCGAAGCCGTAGAGGAGCTCCTCGCGGCGGATCAGCTCGATGACCTCGGCGCCGAACCCGTTGAAGATGCCGGCGAACTCGACGGCAATATAGCCGCCGCCGACGATGACGGTGCGGCGCGGCAAGGCGGGCAAGTCGAGCGCCTCGTTGGACGAGATCACATGCTGAATGCCGGGGATGTCCGGCACCGTCGGGTGCGAGCCGGCGGCGACCAGGATCTTGTCGGCGGTGTAAGCGCGGCCGTCGATCTCGATCGTGTGCGGATCGACGAGAACTCCCCGGCCCTCGATCAGCTCGACGCCGCTGTTCTTCAGCATATTGCGATAGATCTGCGACAGTCGTTCGATCTCACGGTCTTTGGCGTCGATCAGGGCGGGCCAGTCGAAGCTCGGCACCGGCACCGTCCAACCAAACCCGGCGGCGTCGGCAAAGGCATCGGCAAATTGCGCGCCGTAGACGAGCAGCTTCTTCGGAACGCAGCCGCGGATGACGCAGGTGCCACCGACCCGGCTCTCCTCGCAGATCGCGACGCGCGCGCCATAACTGCCCGCCCGGCGCGAGCTGGCGACGCCTCCCGACCCGGCGCCGATCGTAAACATGTCGAAATCATAGCGCGGCATCGCGGCCTCACTCCGTCATCACAGGTCTATCGATCTTCTGGTTGTCACAACATGGCCGCGCCGGCAAGCTCGTAACATATCGGGCGGCGCCGGGTGCCTCCGGCACGCATCATCGAGGAGGCTGTCGAGCAACATGAAGGTCTTTGTCTTCGATCTTCTTGCGTATGGTGAGCAGCTCGAACATCTGAAAGTTGGCGGCGAGCTGCCCTACCCGCTGCCAAAGAAATACTTCAAGCCCGAGATCGCGGCGCGCACTTATGCCGAGCACCTCGAGGCGTGGGAGGAGCTCGACCACCTGGGGTATGACGGCGTCGGGTTCAACGAGCATCACTGCTCGCCTTACGGCCTGATGAACTCGCCGAACTTGCTGGCCGCCGCGGCGGCGCAGCGCACCAAGCGGCTCAAACTACTCATCTACGGCAATCTCCTGCCGTTGCACGAGCCGCTGCGGCTTGCCGAGGAGCTGGCGATGCTCGACTGCATGTCCAATGGCCGGCTGATCTCGGGCTTTGCCCGCGGCATTCCGCGTGAGTATCAGGTCCACAATGTGCTATTGGCCCAGTCGCGCGCCCGTTTCGAAGAGGCGTTCGACATCATCACCCGGGCGTGGACCGAGGAAGTATTCTCGTACCAGGGCGAATTTTGGTCCTACAAGGATGTCGCGATGTGGCCGCGGCCGGTGCAGCAGCCGCGTCCACCGATCTGGATGCCTGTCGTCGGCAGCAAGGAGTCGATCGAGTTCGCGGCCAGACACGATCTGCCGATCACCCCGGGTCTCGGCCGCTCGCGCGGATTACGCGACGACATTATTCGCTATTACGCCCGCTGTTTGGAACAAGCCGGCCACCGGATCACTCCCGATCACTTGTCGCTCGGCATCAGCGCCTATGTCGCGGGCAGCAAGGCCGAAGCGGTGCGCGAGATGGGGCCGTACCATCTCTATTTCAATCAGACTTTATTTAGCCACGGCAACTTTACCGAGACCGAATTGCAGCGTCAGACCGGCTATGCGAGCGCCGCCTCGACCGATTATGTGAGCCCGGAAAACCGCCGCGCCGCGCAATTCGCCCGCGAGGATTTCCGCGGCCTGACGATGGCCGATGTCGAGCGGCAGGCCGAGCAGATGCCGTGGGGCACTGCGGCCGAAGTCACCGAGCGGATCATCGAGGCGGCCGACACGGCCGGCGCCGACAATGTGCAGATCAGCCTCAATCGCGGAGTATTGCCGCACGAAATGTTCATCGAGCAGATCCGCCGCTTTGCCCGCGACGTGCTTCCGGCATTGCAGGCGCACAAGATCGAAACCGTTTCACTGACGCAAGAGGTGCCAGCCTAACCCGGTACCCGCAGCACCATCTCGACATGCGCGACCCCGAAATCGTCATAGGGGTCGGACGTCGTGGCAAAGCCAAAGCTCTCGTAAAACGGCACGAGAGGGACCTGCGCGCCGAGAGCGACCGCTTGCAGCGGAAAGTGCTCGCGACAGAGGATCAATGCTTTCTCCATTAGAATTCGGCCAAGCCCAGCCCGTCTCAGAGACGGCGACACCGCCACGCGGCCGATCCTGACGATGGGTGGCGGGCCGGTTATTGGCCTTAGCCGAAGACAACCGATCAGCTCACTCTCCAACCGAGCCAGTAAATGCCATGCGCCCTGGTCGAGGCCATCGAGGTCGGGATATGCGGAGGCCTGCTCGACAACAAAGATCCTTTGCCGGAAGCGCAGCAGCTCATAGAGCTCGCCCGCCGTCAACTCGTCGAAACGCCGCCAATCGGTCGTGATCTCCGGCATGCCGGTCCTCCCCTCTCACCCGCGGCCTCGCCCGGCATTTGGTGAGCGCGGCTGGCGGCGGACAACAACATTGCGATCGCGATCCGTCTTGCGGATAGTAACTGACGCAGAGAAAGATGCGGCAAATCCCTATGATCATTGATTGCCACGGCCACTACACGACCGCGCCTCCTCCGCACGAGGGATGGCGCACCGAGCAGATCGAGGCGCACAAGGCCGGCAAGCCGCCGCCGCCCCGCCCGAGCATGACGAACGACGAGATCCGCCAGACGATCGAGGGCGGCCAGCTCAGGCTTCAGCGCGAGCGCGGCACCGATCTGACGATCTTTTCGCCGCGCGCGGCCGGCATGGGCCACCACCTTGGTGACGCACGCACCAGCGAAGCCTGGGCCAGCGCCTGCAACGAGCTGGTCCACCGCGTTTGCTCCCAATTCCCGAAAAATTTCATCGGCGTCGCGATGCTGCCGCAGAGTGCCGGCGTCTCGCCGAAGAACTGCCTCCCCGAGATCGATCGATGCGTGAACGAATACGGGTTCGTCGGCATCAATCTGAACCCCGATCCGTCCGGCGGGCATTGGCAGGATCCACCACTGTCGGATCGCTACTGGTATCCGGTCTACGAGAAGATGGTGGAATACGAAATTCCCGCGATGATCCACGTCAGCGCCGCCTGCAACCCGGCGTATCACACGACAGGCTCGCACTATCTCAATGGCGACACGGTCGGCTTCAATCAGCTGATGATATCATCAGTGTTCAGGGATTTCCCGACCATCAAGTTCATCATTCCGCACGGCGGCGGCGCGGTACCGTATCACTGGGGTCGCTTCCGCGGTCTGGCGCAGGACGCCAAACTCGGGCTGCTGACCGATCTTGTCCTGAGGAACATCTTCTTCGATACCTGCGTCTATCACCTGCCCGGCCAGGCAACGCGCGCCGCGTCTACGGCCGCCTATCCAGAATAATCGAGACGCAGTCCGCGAGTGCCGTCTGAAAGCTGCTGGTGACGAGCACATGCCTGTACCGTTGCCGGGATTGTGCGATAATTGCATATGATTGGCGACGAGGCGCGCGATGATCGCTTGCACGGGCGCCGGGCCACTGTTATATTGGGATTGTGACACCAGAAGACCTGATCGCCTTTCGCGCCCGGATGGGGTGGGACCGCGCCGAACTCGCCCGCCGGCTCGAGATCAGCGTTTCGCGGCTGGCCGACTACGAGCTCGGCCACACCCGTGGCAAGAACCCACAGAAGGCACCGATCCCCAGGCTCGTCGAGCTTGCCTGCGCCTGGCTTGGCGAGCACGAAAGGAAAAACCGGGTGCTGACCCCGGCCGAGCGAGCGGCGCTGTGGCGCGACTTTGTCGCGAAGCTGCCGAAGGTGGATCACACCATCGATGATAGCCGCGATGGCATCTACTACGGCCATCCGCGGCTGTGACGGTTCTCGTCGACACTAACGTGCTGCTGCGCCATTTCGAACCCGGCCATCCCCATCATCGCGCCGCCGTCGACAGCATCACCCGGCTGATGGAGAGCGGCGAGGCGGTTCATGTCACGCCGCAGAACATTGCCGAGTTCTGGGCGGTGGCGACCCGATCTTCGGCGCAAAACGGCCTCGGTCTGCCGGTCGCGGTGGTCGCGGCGGCGCTGGATCACATCGAACGGGTGTTCGCGCTGTTGCCCGACGATTCGGCGATTTATGCCGTGTGGAAACGGCTGGTGACGGCACATGGCGTGATCGGCAACCAAGTCTATGATGCGCGTCTTGTCGCGGCGATGGGGGTGCACGGGATCCGCCGGATCCTGACCTTCAATGCCGAGGATTTCGCCCGGTATGGAATCGAGGTAATGCACCCGTCGGCGGTATCATAACCGAGGCAGGCTTTTGCCGTTTGCGGGCTGCGCGCGGCCAGTCGTCAACCATCGACGCGACTGTCGACCACGAACCACAGGGAGGAGAGGGCTATGACAGACCTGCGAATCACCACCACGAACGGCACGGACGCGATCCTCGAAGAAGCCACGGTGCAGAAGTTCGCGGACAGTCTGCGGGGCCCGCTCCTCGGACCCGGTGAGGACGGTTATGACGGGGCCCGCAAAGTATGGAACGGCATGATCGACCGGCGCCCGGCATTGATCGCGCGCTGCGCCGGGGTCGCCGATGTCGTCGCGGCGGTGCGTTTTGCCCGCACTCACGAGCTGTTGGTGTCGGTTCGCGGCGGCGGTCACAACATCACCGGCAACGCCGTCTGCGAAGGCGGGCTGATGATCGACCTGTCACGCATGAAAAGCGTGCGGGTCGATCCGGCCCGGCGCACGGCGCGCGCGGAGGCAGGGCTCACCTGGGGCGAATACAACCATGAGACACAAGCCTTTGGACTGGCCAGCACCGGCGGGGTCGTCTCGACGACCGGCATTGCCGGATTGACCCTGGGCGGCGGCCTCGGCTGGCTGATGGGGAAGCACGGTCTCAGCTGCGACAACCTGCTGTCGGCGGATCTCGTCACCGCCGACGGGCAGTTTCTGACGGCCAGTGCGGATCAGCACCCGGACCTCTTCTGGGGCCTGCGCGGCGGCGGCGGCAATTTTGGCGTCGTCACGTCGTTCGAGTATCGAGTTCATCCCGTCGATGCAGTGCTGGCGGGAATGGTTCTCCACCCAATGGCGAAGGCCAGGGAAGTGCTGCGCTTCTACCGGGATTTCGCGCGCAATTGCCCGGATGAAGCGCTTGCAGCTGCCGCGTTGATGACTTCCCCCGAGGGCGCCCCGGTCGTCGCGATCATTGTTAGCTATATCGGGGATATCGTAGCTGGGGAAGCGGTTGTGGCGCCCCTCCGGAAGTTCGGTTCGCCGTTGCTGGACACGATTGCCCCAACATCCTACGTGCAACTGAACACGCTGTTCGACGCGGCAGTCCCCTATGGCGGAGTTCAGCGGTATTGGAAATCGAGTTTTTTGAAACAGCTAGGAGACGATTTGATCGAAATCCTGATCGAGCGGTCGGCAAAGATGCTTTCTCCAATGTCGATGGTCTTGTTTTTCCACCTCCACGGCGCTGCCGCCCGAGTTGATCGGAACGCGACTGCCTTCGGGCTGCGCGACGACCAGTGGGATTACGACGTGATCTCGCAGTGGACCGATCCAGACGAGTCGGCTGATCATGTCCAGTGGACTCGGGAGTTCTGGACGGCAGTGGAGCCCTTCGCGACCGGAGAGGTGTATGTCAACCACCTCGACTCGGAAGAAGCCACGCGGATCAGGGCCGCCTACAGCCAGGGCTATGAGCGGCTCGTCGCCCTGAAGAATAAATATGATCCGACAAACCTGTTCCGGCTCAACCAGAACATCAAGCCGACATCGTAGGCGAGCTGCCGCGGCCGTGCCGCTGGACCGGCCGCTCAGGAGGTGGTATCCCCGCATCTGCGAATCAAACAGCTCTCCTCCCCGCATTGTCGGCCGTCCGCGTCTTCCAGCGTCTCGTCAATACCTACCTCGGCGCGGGCGCATCGGACCGGCTGAGCCGTTATGTATACGACGGCGCCTATAGCTTGCCGCAATGGCAGGAAATATCGACCTTCAACTACGGCTATGCGCCGTGCGATGATGCCGTCGCGGAAGGTTGGCCGAACGAGCCCCATCAAATCCAGCTCTACGCCGAGGTCGCGAAGGCGGTTCAGGCTGCGGCACGCGCACCCGAGCCCGCACGGCTGCTCGAGCTATGCTGCGGCAGAGGCGGAGGTCTCGCCTACCTCGACGCCGCGCTCTCGCCTCGGGCGACGATCGGGATCGATCGATCGCTGGCGGCTATTCGGCACCGCCGCAACGGCAATGCCGCGATCGCCCATCTGCAGGGGCATGCACTCCAGCTCCCGCTCCCCGACGCAAGCATCGATGTCGCGGTCAATGTCGAGGCGCTGGCCGATCTGCCGAAATTGACGTTCCTCGCGGAAATCTGCCGCGTTCTCGCCGCGAACGGCATCTTTGCGGTGGCCGATACGATGCCGCATGGCCCGGAGGCGTGCCATCTCGGGCTGATCGATTTGGGCCGGAAGTCCGGTCTCGAGGTCGTATCCTTTCGCGACATCACGATGAATGTCTGCGAGGCTTGTCGCATTGATGACCAGCGCCGCAGCGAACTGGTCAACCGTTTGCCGCGCTATCTTCGGCCGATCGCTCGGGAATGGGTGTCTCTGCCCGGCACTACGCGGTTTGGCCAATTCGAACGGAAGGAGCGGTGCTACTTCATCGCGGTGATGGTGAAGAACGCCGCGCGCCTCCAATCATAGAACCTGAGTTCCACGCGAACGCGAGAGGTTGGCCTTGAGCACGCGGTCATGGTCGGGATGCAGCGTTCCCATGATCCGATCCCACCAGCTGAAATGCGTCGCGTAATTGCAGCGGAAGAACTGATGATGCTGATCGTGATGCGTGACGCCGACGAGCGGCGACGGCGGCCAGCACCATCGCCCGCCATGCTCGTAGCCGGAATGGCCGACGACGCCGGTGATCTGATCATAGATCTTGTGCGCGAAGAGCACCGCGGGGGCGATGGGTATCAGGAAATGGGCGACCAACCAATAGGATTGCAGGAAAAGGTTGTCGAACAGGCTATCGCTGTTGTTGGACCAGACCACCGGCGTGATCGTCAAATGGTGCCACCGATGCACGCGCCGGTAAAAAAACCGGGTATGAATCAGTCGGTGAAACCAATAGAACCAGGTGTCGAACAATACGAGCGAGGCGACGGCCGAGAACACCGTCCCGCCAACGCCAGGCAAGGGCCGCAATCCCCAGCCAAGAGTGGTGTAGCTCCAATCACCGGCACCGAGCATTCCAGCAATCACCGCCAGCGAAACAACGCTCTGCCTAAAGTCGCGCTTGATATGTGATATCGGCGTCTGCCGCGAGGATTGGATTTTGACTGCGTGACGGTTCAGGCGCGTCACAACCGCGCAAGTGATCAGGTAACAGACGAGCAAAGCGAAGTAGTACACGACAATAGTCGCCAACACTGAACCGAACTGTCGAAACAACATATGCTGCCCGCCCCCGCTGTTCGCATGTTGATCGATTGTGCGCGACGTCGATGGTCAGTGGCAATGGTAAAGCCCCGCTGCCCCAGGAAAACAGAGGCGAAAAATCACCGTCGTTTCAACGGCAAGATCATCATTCCGAGAAGCCCCTGGGGCTCGCAGGCGGAGCCCGCGCCCGATCTCCATGCTCAGGTCTGGACGGCGGTGCAATGAAATGGACATTGCGGCGGCAGAGAGCATGACCGCGATGTGAATACGACCAAAATCCGTGAGGAGAGGCCGTGAGTTCCACGGCCTCTGCCTGCGCAGGGTAAGCCGCGGGCCTTGGGCGCACGTCCAGGGCAGGGGAGAGGCCAAAAATCAGTTCAGCCGGAGCTCGGTGATATGGCAGGGGTCCTGCTTTAGGTCGCCGCGCTCGACCTTCTTGACGATGTCGACGAGGCGCTCGTTGGCGCGGGCCTGGATGCCGGCCTGCTCGCCTTCGCGCACGACGAAGCCGTTTAAATATTCGATCTCGGTTCGCCGGCCTTTGGCCATGTCCTGGCCCATCGACGGCCGCTGATCGGGTGAGCCGCGCCCGACCCGTGACAGCCGCCGCTCGTCATAGATCTTCAGCGCCGCGGCGTCGCCCTCGCCGGCGCGGGCGATCGTCTCGGGCGGGAGATGGTCGATTTCTTCGAGCCGGTAGCCGCGCGCCTCGCCGATGCGGATCGCCTCGCTGCCGAGCCGCGCCTGGAAATGGCGGATCGCCTCGTTCTGCGCTATCTGCGCACCGGAAAGCCCGGTGCAGGCCGAGACGCCGTTCGCCATTGTGTTGGCGACGAGCTTCGACCAGCGCTCGCCCCACAGATTGTCGGTGACCTTGGCGCTGTCGGCATAGGAGACCAGCCGGCACACCTCATGCGCCCGCTCAGTGATCGTGCCATGGACTTCGCCGGTGCGATAGACCGTGTGGGCCGCGCCGCCCTTGACGCCGCCGCGATGGACATGGCCCGGCTCGATGAGACCGACGCTGATGTTGCTGGCGATGCAGCCCATCGTCTTGCCCCAGCCGACCACGCCGGCGATCGTCTCCTCGTTCATGCAGTTCTGCAGTGAGACGACATAGCCGCCGGGCGCCAGATACTGGCGGATCATCATCGCCGCCCATTGCGTATCGTAGGATTTCGTGCAGACGAAGGCGATGTCGAGCGGCGCCTCCTTGGCGAGATGCTGCGCCTCGGTCAAATGCATCGCCCGCACCTTGACCGTGAACGGCTCCTCGCCCTCGTGATGCGTGATGCGCAGGCCGTTCTTCTTCATTTCATCGACGTGCGCCGGCCACATGTCGATAAAGGTCACGTCCTCGCCGGCCCGCACCATATGCGCCCCGGTATAACCGCCGACCGCTCCGACCCCGACCACCGCTATTCTCTTCCCCATCACCCATCTCCCGCCATAATCCGCCGCTCGAAATGAAGTTCGGTCTTCATAACGGCTTTTGTCGCCCCCGCGAAGCGGCCGTGATGGCATGGCGGTTTCTACCGGCGGCCAAATAGACGGACGGTTTCTGCTCGACCGGTTTTCGCTGTATAGCTTGGATCATGACAGTAATCACGGACACGGACGCGTTGGCCGGCTTTTGCGATCGGCAAAAGGATGCGAGCTTTATTGCAGTCGACACCGAGTTCATGCGAGAACGGACCTATTGGCCGATCTTGTGCCTCGTGCAGGTGGCGGGCCCGCAGGAAGCAGCGGCGATCGATGCGCTCGCCCCGGGGATCAACCTCGCGCCGCTCCTCGCTCTGATGGCGAATCCGGACACATTGAAGGTATTCCACGCGTCGCGTCAGGATATCGAGATTTTTTTCAACCTGTCCGGCGCGGTGCCGGCACCGCTCTTCGACACGCAAATCGCCGCCATGGTCTGCGGCTTTGGCGATGCGGCGAGCTATGAGACCCTCGTCGTCAAGCTCGCCCGAGCCTCGCTCGACAAATCCTCCCGGTTCACCGACTGCCAACCCCGAGACGTACCGCAGCGATCCCGGCGAAGCATGGCGCCGGTTTCGGCTGCGTGGCCGTATCGACGCGCGGTACTTCGGTGTGCTGCGCGAGCTCGCGGCATGGCGCGAGACGGCGGCGCGGCAACGCAATCTGCCGCGCGGGCGAATCATGCGGGACGAAGCAGTGCTCGAGATCGCCGCCCATGCTCCGCGCTCCATTGAGGCGCTGGCGCGGACCCGTAGCCTCGGCAAGGGCATCGCCGAGGGCAAGCTCGGGAGCGAGATCCTGGAAGCGGTGCAACGCGGACTGGCCGCCACCGGGGCGGCCGAGCCGCCGCCTGTCGCGAGAGCGGATTCGCCACCCGGTCTCGGCCCGCTGATCGAATTGTTGCGCGTGTTGTTGAAGCAGCGTTGCGACGACCATCAGGTCGCGCAAAAACTGCTCGCCTCGGCCGATGATTTGGAAGCGATCGCCGCCGATGACGATGCGCCGGTGAAGGCGCTTTCCGGCTGGCGCCGCGAAATCTTCGGTAAGGACGCGCTCGCCTTGAAGCACGGCAGGCTCGCCCTGACCGTCCGGCGCAACCGGATCACCCTCGTCGAGCTGGCAGACGGCAACGGCGCGCGGCGGTAACGCCATAGGTGTCATTGCGAGGAGCGCCTCGCGCGACGAAGCAATCTCGTCCCGGCAAGCACTCAGCAGCCCGAGATTGCTTCACTTCGTTCGCAATGGCAATCCTGCGGTGGCCTAGAAATCCGCCGTGGGCAGGTGATCGGGGGCCATGTGATTGTCGAACTTGGTCGTTTCGGCATCGAAGCGGAGTTTGACTGCACCGATCGGGCCGTGCCGCTGCTTGGCGACGATGATTTCGCCGAGCCCGTGCACCTTTTCGAGCCGCTCTCGCCACTCCTGGTAGCGCTCGCTGTACTTGTTTTCCGCTTCGTCCGGGCGGCGGGTCGGCTCGCGTGACAGGTAATATTCCTCGCGAAAGATGAACATCACGACGTCCGCATCCTGCTCGATCGAGCCGGATTCGCGCAGATCGGCAAGCATCGGGCGCTTGTCCTCACGCTGCTCGACCGCGCGGGACAGTTGCGACAATGCAAGCACCGGAACGTCGAGCTCCTTGGCCAGCGCCTTCAGCCCGCGGGTGATCTCGGAGATTTCTTGGACGCGGTTGTCCTGCGCGCGGGTCTGATTCGAGGGGCGCAGCAGCTGCAGATAGTCGATGACGATCAGCCCCAGGCCCTGCTGGCGCTTCAGGCGCCGGGCGCGCGTGCGCACCGCCGCCACGCTCAACGCCGGCGTGTCGTCGATCAACAGCTTCAGGGCGGCCAGCTGCTGGCTCGCCTGGACGAATTTGTCGAAATCCTCATGGCTGACATCGCCGCGCCGGATGCGGTCGGAGGAGACACCGGACTCCTCGGCGAGTATCCGGGTGGCCAACTGCTCCGCCGACATTTCGAGTGAAAAGAAGCCGACGACCGCCCCGTCCTCGGCCGCCTTGTGCGATTCGGGGGCAGCCGCGGGCCGGTAATTTCGCGCTGCGTAAAACGCGATGTTGGTGGCCAGCGCCGTTTTGCCCATCGACGGCCTGCCGGCCAGAACCACCAGATCGGAAGGGTGCAGCCCGCCCAGCTTGCGATCGAGATCGACAAACCCGGTGGCGACACCGACAGTCTTGCCGCTGCGCTTGAAAGCCGCCTCGGCGTTGAGGATCGCGCTAGTCAGTGCCGTCCCGAACGCGCGAAACCCGCCCTCCGTCTGCCCGGTCGTGGCGAGGTCGAACAGCTTTTTTTCCACCCGTTCGATCTGCTCGACCGCCGGATCGTCGAGATCCTGACGAAACGCGTCGTTGACGACGTCCTCGCCGAGCCCGATCAGCTCGCGCCGCAAGTAGAGGTCGTGCACGGCGCGGCCGTAATCCTCGGCATTGATGATCGCCGCCGCGGCGCCCGCCAGACGGGCCAGATACTGCGCCCCCCCGATCTCGGTCAGCGCACCGTCCTGATCGAACAAATTCTTGAGGGTAACCGGGTTGGCGATCTGGCCGCGGCCTAGCAGCTTGCCGATCGCCGCGAAGATGCGGCCGTGCACGGCATTGCCGAAATGCTCCGGCTGGAGAAATTCGCAGACCCGGTAATAGGCTGTGTTGTTGATCAATATGGCGCCGAGCAGGGCCTGTTCGGCTTCCGTGTTGTAGGGGTATTCGATCCCCAGCCTGTGTAAGGCGGGGATGGGTTGCGCCTAACTCTCGGGAAACGAACGGCTGCGAATCTGCCGCCCAGTCAGGCGGCCCGGTCGGCGGCGCCGGCGTGCTCGCGCTCCCAGTCGAGCATGTAGTCGCGCGTCAGCGGTACCGCGTCGACGGCTTTGGCAAGCTGCATCTGGAAAACCATGTGATCCTGCCGCCGGAACGCGATTTCCGAGCCGACGAGGTACATCTCCCACATCCGGCAAAAGCGCTCGTCATAAAGCACCCGCACGCGGTCGCGATTTCGCTCGAACCGCCGCCGCCAGGCTCTGAGCGTCTCGGCGTAATGCAGGCGCAGAACTTCGATATCCGTGACCCATAGCCGCAACTCTTCAATGGCCGGCAGAACCTCCGAAAGCGCCGGCACGTACCCGCCGGGGAAGATGTACTTGCGCATCCAAGGACTGGTCGTGCCCGGTCCATCCTTGCGCCCGATCGAGTGGAGCAGCGCCACGCCATCGGCCGCCAGCAGCGATTTCAGCTTGGCGAAAAAGGCGCGGTAATGATTGAGCCCGACATGCTCGAACATGCCGACCGAGACGATGCGGTCGTAATGCCCGACCTCTTCGCGGTAGTCCCGCAGATAAAATTTGACCCGGTCGGAGAGCCCGGCCGCCGCGGCACGCCGCGTCGCCAGCTTTTGTTGCTCGACCGAGAGGGTGAGACCCGTCACCTCGGCACCGCATTCGCCGGCGAGGTAGAGCGCGAGGCCACCCCAGCCGGAGCCGATGTCGAG
>VAZT01000152.1 GCA_005884825.1 Alphaproteobacteria bacterium | reverse complement strand
CTCCGATACCTGATGCCGCCCGCGCTGATGATCCTGATACCCGCAGCGTTGGTGCTGAAACAGCCCGACCTCGGCACTGCGATGATGTTGCTGATAACCGGGGTTGCGCTGTTCTTCATAGCCGGCGTCCGCCTGCGGTACTTCGCGCTGATGGCGCTCGGCGCCGCGGCCGCCGTGCCGGGTGGATGGCATTTCCTCCGCGATTACCAGAAAAACCGGATCTATACCTTTCTCGATCCGGAGAGCGACCCGCTCGGCGCCGGTTATCACATTCTGCAATCGAAAATCGCGCTCGGCTCGGGCAGTTTTCTCGGCCGAGGCTTTCTAAACGGCAGCCAGAGCCATCTGAGCTTCCTGCCGGAAAAGCAGACCGATTTCATCTTCACGACCTTGGCCGAAGAGTTCGGCTTTGTCGGCGGCGTCGGCCTGCTCACGCTCTATACGCTGATGATCGGTTATGGGTTTGCAATCGCCCTGCGCTGCCGCAACCATTTCGGCCGCCTGCTCGGGCTCGGCATCGTGGCCAATTTCTCGCTATATGTGTTCATCAACACCGCAATGGTGATGGGCCTGATCCCGGTTGTCGGCGTGCCGTTGCCGCTGATCTCCTATGGCGGCACCGCAATGCTCGCGGTCATGTTCGGCTTCGGCCTGCTGCTGAACGTCGGCGTCCACCGCGAAGCCCGCCTCGGCCCCCAGGGCGAGACCCAGGCCAGTTAGTTCGGAATGCTCAAAACTCGACGATTTGCTGGCGCATTCCCTTGGCGACGGCTTCAGCACGGGATGCGACGCCGAGCTTTCGGAAGAGGGATTCGATGTGGAATTTGACGGTGTGCGGCGAAATTCCGAGCAGTCGCGCCACCTCCTTGTTGGTCATGCCGTTCCCGAGAGCGCCGAGAACCTCGATTTCGCGCGGCGTCAACAGGACCGGCGGCTCGTCCGCCAATGCATCGAAATTTCGAGTTGTTGGAGGCATCGCACGTACCGTCAGTCCCGCCGCGACGGCGCGCAGCGCCGCGTCGATTTGAGCCGCGTCGGCGTCGGGCAGGAGCCAGCCGGCGAATTCTCCGCCAACCGCGCCGAGCGCGACGGCCGCAGCGGGCAGGACGGCATCGGCAGCACCGTCGGTCAGGACTGCGTCGGGAGACGCGGCCACCTCGACAAGCTGATGACCGCACTGTACGACGAGCGCGGCGAGCCGCTCTCGCGCCGCGGCGTTCGACGTCAGTACGGCCACGCGAAGCCGGTCGGGGACCCCGCCAGCCAGGGCGCTCATCTGTCTGGGCGGATGCCGACAGTGACCGGAATGGAAAACGGCTTATCCGCCCGGATCAGATGCAGTTCGACCTGCTTTGCGACCGAATCCGGGCCGAGATACTGGGCCACCGCCGTCGGGCTCGTGACGCTTTCGCCCGCGATCCTCACGAGAATGTCCCCGGCGTGCAGATTTGCTTTGGCTGCGGGGCCGTCCTTCGAGACGCTCATCACCATCAGCCCCTGCGACTGGCCGGCTTCGGCCTGCAGTGCTTCAGGAATAAGGACAGGCTGAAGCGCAAGGCCGAGCCAGCCGCGTTCGACCCGTCCCTTCGAGAGCAGCGGGCCGAGCACCGCTTCGACCGTAGATGCCGGGATGACCAGAACGCGCCCGCGAGGCCCCAAGGTCGAGATGCCGAGGAGGCCGCCGCCAGGGTCGAGCACCGGTCCCCCTTCCTCTCTGGGGGTGACGCGAATGTCCAGGGTGATGCGCCGATCGATCCGGCCGCCCATGCGGCTGTGCCAGAACGGGCCGACCGAATGAATGACGCCCAACCTTACAGAGATGCCGCCGTCATCGGCCCCAAGAGCGAGAACCAGCCCGCCGGGCTGCGGCTCGCCGGCCGGCAGCGGCGTTGGATCAGGAGCGGCGTCGAGCTGCAAGGCAACGACGTTGGTGCTGGGATCGCGGCCGGCAACGCGCGCCGTGAAAGCGCTTCCGTCCGCCAAAATCACTTTCGCATCGCCGGCCTCGGGGAATCTTTGTTCGGAGGCCACGACGACGTCTTTGCGCCAGAGGGTTGCGGAACGCATCCGGTGTCCGGGCACAGTAATGCCGGCAACGAGTGGCCGGGCGAGCCTCACGCGCTCTGCCAGCGCTTCGGACAAGTTGACCAGAGGGTTTTCAGCAGTATTGGCCATGATCTTTTCTCCTATTCGACCTATTCAGGAGAATGGTCGCGGCAGAGACTTGGCACCACCGGACGGATGGGGAGGCCGCCGTTGCAACTCGCTGGCCGGCTCAGCCGATCGCAACTAAGCTGTACTCGAGAGTTCGGCAGGATCGAGAGAACGGAAATGGAATTCGGCGCTTTGATGTTTTTTACCGAATATGCGATCCCGGCGACGGAATTCGCCCAGGCCCTCGAAGCGCGGGGGTTCGAGTCGGTGTGGGCGCCCGAACATTCGCACATTCCGACCTCGCGCAAATCGCCTTGGCCCGGCGGTGGGGAGTTGCCGAAGGTATACTACGAGGCGATGGATCCGTTCGTGTCGCTGACCGCGGCAGCAGTCGCGACAAAGAGGTTAAACGTCGCGACCGGTGTGTGCCTGGTTCAGCAGCGCGACCCTATCCAGACGGCAAAACTCGTCGCCTCGATCGATCAGGTCTCCGGCGGCCGATTTTTGCTCGGCGTCGGCGGCGGCTGGAACGCGGAGGAAATGGCCGATCACGGGACGGAGTTCCGCACGCGGTTCAAGCTGGTGCGCGAGCGCATCGAGGCGATGAAGGAGATCTGGACGAAAACCAAGGCCGAGTATCACGGCGAGATGGTCGATTTTCCGGAAATGATGGCGTGGCCGAAGCCGGTCCAGAAGCCGCACCCGCCGATTCTCGTCGGCGGCGCCTTCCCGCATGCGGCGCGGCGCGCGGTCCGCTACGGCGACGGCTGGGCTCCGATTGCCGGCCGCGGGCCGGACGGCGATGTCGTTGAGCTCCTGCCGCGGTTCCATCAGATGCTGTCGGAGGCCGGACGCGACCCGCAGTCGGTGCCGGTCACCCTCTTCGGCGCCACCGAGGATGCCGACAGGCTTGCCCGCTACCGCGACAAAGGGATCGCGCGCGTGGTCGTGATGCTGCCTTCAGCAAACAGTGACGCCATTCTGCCGACCCTCGACCGTTGGGCCGAGCTGATCCGTCGCGTCGGGTAGCCCAGTCGCAGGCGCCGGGTTCGTGTCGAGATCCCCCGCGGTGCTTATGCGCTCCATCAGGATTGGGATCGTTGCCGTCGGTCTAACCGCCGGCTCCTGCGGCGCTTACTGGGGCGCAATCCAATACCAGGGCAATTTCCACACCGTAGAGGAAGGTGCGTTTTACCGATCCGCCCAGCTCGGGAAAGACGAGCTGCAGGCCGCGATCCGCGAGCACCAGATCCGATCGGTCCTCAATCTGCGGGGCGCTCATCCCGGACAAGCCTGGTATGATGGAGAGCTCGCCGTCTCACAGGCGTTCGGCGTTGCGCATTATGACTACGCTCTTTCTGCCCACCGCTTCGTGACTAGAGAGCAGATTGTCGAGGTGCTCGGGATCGTCCGAGATGCGCCGAAGCCGCTTCTGGTGCACTGCAAGTCAGGGGCCGATCGGACGGGACTAGTCTCGGCGCTCTACCGTTTTGCCGGCGAGGGGGCGAGCGCCGACCAAGCCGACCGGGAGCTTTCTTTGGTCTATGGCCATTTTCCTTATCTCGCGAGCCGCTCGAAAGCCATGGACGACAGTTTCTGGGCCTTTGTCGGCACGCAAGGTTCCCCTGGTCA
>VAZT01000151.1 GCA_005884825.1 Alphaproteobacteria bacterium | reverse complement strand
GACGTCACTCGGGTTTTCACGACCTGCTGCACCGCGCTGCCAACGCCAGCAGGGGCCGGAGAACGTGATGCATGCGTCGCACCAGGGGATCGGTCGAGAGCGTTGCGGCGTCTTCTACGTCAAGATGGTGCGGCGACTAATGGCACCCGCTGGCATAAGGGCGGCGATGAGGCCGTGCGCAACGGGGCTGCGCAAGACGACCTATTTGCGGCGCTTCTTTACCAGCACCCCCTCGCGTGCCAGGGCCGCGACTTCCGCTTCCGAAAAGCCACGCGCGCAGAGCACCGCCTCGCCATGCTCGTTGAAGCGCGGCGGCGCACTTCGGGCGCCACCGGGCGTCCGCGACAGCTTTATCGGGGTGCCGAGGCCTCGATAGGCACCGATTTCCGTTACCATATTCCGGTGCTCGGTATGATCGGCGGCCATCGCCTCGTCGACATTGAGCACCGGCCCAGCGGGCAGTCCAGCCGCCAGCATGCGGCGGGTCAGCTCATACCCGTCCTCATCGGCGAAGCGCGCGTTCAATTTTTTGGTCAACGCATCCCGATGGACGAGGCGGGCGCTGTTATTTGCAAACCGGGGATCGCTGGCCATATCCGGCATGTCTAGAAATTCACAGAATTTCCGAAAGGCGGGGTCGTTGCCTGCGGCAACAAAGATTTCACAGGTCCGGGTTTGGAACTTGGAATATGGCGCGAGATTTGGATGCGGATTGCCGGTCGCCTTCGGCCGCTTGGCGTTGAGGAAGAAATTAGCGGCATGCGGATGCAATAATGCCATGCCGCAATCATGCAGCGTCATGTCGCAAAATTGTCCTTTGCCTGACTTTTCCCGCTCATGCAGCGCCATCAGGATCGCGATTGCCGAGAAGAGGCCGGTCGCGAGATCGACGATCGGATTACCGAGTCGCGTTGGGCCGCTGGTCTCGGTGCCGTTGATCGACATCAGCCCAACCATCGCCTGCAGGATCGCGTCGTAGCCCGGAAAACCGCCAAGCGGCCCATCAGCCCCGAAACCGGAAACACGGCAGTGGATCAGGCGGGCGAAGCGCTTCGACAGCACGTCCTCGTAGCCGAGAGCCCATTTTTCCATGGTACCCGGCTTGAAATTTTCGACCAGCACGTCCGCCTCTTCCAGGAGTCGCATCAGCACTTCCCGGCCCGCTGGCTTCGAAAGATCGAGGCCGACGCTCTTCTTGTTACGGTTGATGCCGATGAAGTAGCTGGCATCGCCGGCGTCGTCGAAGGGTGGACCCCATTCGCGGGTCTCGTCCCCCTGCGGCGGCTCTAGCTTGATCACCTCGGCGCCATGGTCGGACAGCACCATCGTGCAGTAAGGCCCGCCGAGCACTCGTGTGAGATCGATGACTTTCAGCCCCGCCAGCGCGCCGGGACCTTGCGTCGAGGCTTTATCCTCGGCCATGGGGGGATCGTGGTTCACACTGCTGCTTCCTTTGAATGCCTGAGCGCAGGATTCGGGATCGACTTCGAGCATCTTATCGAAGTTCGCGCCATGCAACATTGCCACAGCCTGAGGCCCGCTGCTTCCACTTCATTGCGAAGAAAGTCTTCTTCAATCCGGTGCAAGGGTCGGTTCGAAACCTGACTCGCACGTCTGCGTCAGCGATGCCATGATTGACTTCTTCGTAATCACTGCTGTCCAGAGATGGATCGCGGGAGATAAGCACGACAAGGTGGCTCACTTGACGTTTCGCGATCTGCTGACCGCCTTCGCCGCTGCCGTTGAGGCAAATGACGGCGAGGGCCTCGCCTTGCTGTTCACCGAGGATGGGACATACGAGGACGGTTTCTTTGGCGCCCATACCGGGAGGCCGGCGATCGCGGCGATGCTGCAGCGCTTTCACGACACCGGGCGCGATTATTTTTGGGAATTTCTCGATCCGGTGAGCGACGGGTCGATCGGATATGCGCGGTTCCGCTTCAGTTACGCCTCGCGGCTTCCGGAAAGCGCTGGGCGCCTCGTCTTCTTTGAAAGCATCAGCTGCTTTCAGTTTCGCGACGGGCTGATCGCGCACTACCGCGAGGCGTTCGATCGCGGCCTCGCTCTCGTCCAGCTCGATTTTCCGGCCGAGCGCATCAAACGCGTCCTGCAGAGGGCCGCCGCGGCGCAAAATGGCGTGCCGGACGCCCCCCGGCATCTGGACCGGTTTTCCGCCGGGTGATCGGCATTTCTTCCAGTTCAGTATCTCAGCGAGCTCGGCGGACTTCGGTAGCGGCGCCGTCGGGTTCCGCCGAGGGCGGCCAAAAACGAAGCCGGCACCCGAAGGTGCCGGCATGCGTCAAGAATCCCGACAGCCGTGGTTCAGGACGTCTTGCGACGACAGAGCATTACGCCCAACACCAGCAGGGCACCGCCAAGGAGAGCAAGACTGGCAGGCTCGGATACCGCGGCCGACTGGAAGGTAAGAATCACCTCGCCGTTGCCGCTTTCGACGCCGCCGGCGAGCAGCTCACCCGTAATGGAAAAGAGCAGCGCGTCGTTGACAAAGGAGCCACCGCCGCCGCCGCCGCTGCCTTGATCGCCGCCACCGCCGCCGGTGAACCCGCCGCCACCACCGCCTGCGCCAGCTTGGCCGGCCCCACCGCCGCCGCCGAAGCCGCCGTCGCCGCCGGCGCTAATAGTGAAGCCAAACAGGGAGAAAATTTCGCCGGCGCCGCCCGCGCCTCCGTTAAAAAAGCTCTTCCCACCGCCACCGCCGGTAGGCTCGCCAGCGAGAGCATTGTCGAGGTACCCGCCCCCGCCCCCAGCGCCGTTAAGGCCGCCTTCGCCCGCGCCCCCAAAGAAGTCGCCCGCGCCGCCGAGAATATTTGCGTTGGTACCAGAGCGGCCACTCTGGCCGTCAACGCCACCGAAGAGTGTACCGGCGCCGCCGCCACCGCCAGCAGCCGCCAGCAGCGTGTCGGGACAACTGAATGATGACGAAGCACCCGGACAGGCAGCGCCGACGGACGGCGTGTTGGCGATCGCGACGAAGCTGCCGCCGCCGCCGCCCCCGCCGCCGTCAACACCGCTGCCGTTTCCGCCCTGGCCGCCGACCAGGATTTTAAGGGTCTCACCCGCAATCAGGTTGAACTGGCCGCTGACTTCGGCGCCGAGGCCGGCGCTGCGGGCACCGCCGATCCCGGCGTTGACGCCACCTTGAGCCCCAAAAGCCTCGATATCGTAGACGCCGGTGACGGGCGCCGTGAAGGAGACGATGCTTCCGGTGTAGTTGAAGTCGATCGTCGTGGCTTTGGCGCCCGCGGTTGAAGCGATCACCGATGTCAGCGCGATGCCCGCAAGAAAAGGGAGTCTTTGAATTAGTCTCCGTGCCATCTTGTCTTCCCTTTCTTTCTTGAGTTGCGGCGAGCCCCGTCGGAGATGAGCAGGGCTCGCCGCAAGTGTGCAGATTTCCGACAGTCGTGGTTCAGGTCTTGTTCCAACGGCGGCGGAATGCGCCGAGCGCGATGAGACCGGCGCCCAGCAAGGCGAGGCTGGCCGGCTCGGGCACGCCGGTTACAGTAGGCGTGAAGAAGAACCAGCCAAAGGTGGAGGGAAACTCTGCGAAGCCATTGCCGGTGCCGAAGGTGAAGGCTGACTCATTGTCAAATATTGGTGAGACCCCGGAAAAGAAGTGGAACATATAAGATGTGTTCGGAAGCCCTAGAACCAACGGATCGTTGGTGATTCCGCCGAGAAAGGTGGTGGGCTCGCCGAAAATGTCGGTCGATGTGTGAATTGGTCCGAGTGCGTTGATCAAACTTGACAGCAAATTAACGCCGACCGCCGAATACGTCAGAGTCAAGCCACTTAGTGGTATTCCTACATCGACCCAAAACTGGTCCACCTGCGTATGAGTGGCCCAGGTGAGCCCGGCGAGTGCCCCGGTGCAGGGGCCGCCGGGGCACAGAGAGCTGATAGTGGCGAAGTTGTCACCAGCGGCAATATTGGGTGAGACCCACCCGAGATGGCTGGTCTGATCGATCACGGCGGAGAAGCCATCGAACGTCGTGGGCGTGAAAACGAGCGCAGCCCGTGCCGGGCCCGCCGCCACGGCAAGGGTAGCGGCGATACCGGCCGCTGCCGCCAAAAGCAATTTTCTCATCGAGTGATCTCCCTTTACCTGATGAAGTTTCGGATCGCGCTTTCGCGTCCTGGGCCGGCTCGCCGTCAGTGACTTCACCCCGGTTTCCAGCCCTGTTTAATTGGCAAGCAAGATGCGTGCCATCCTTAGATTTTTCGAAGATATCAATCATTTAGTAAGTAATGGGCGCTATAGCGGCGCGAGAGAGCCGCAGCGGGTCCTCTCAGCGCAAGGAATGCCGGCAGCAATCTTATTCCGTTATTTCCGGTGATGATAAAGAACTAGTGCGCCGCAAAGGCGTTACAGGTGCAGCGAGCACCTGATCTGAGCGTAAAGCGCTCGGACGTCATCTTATACCGTATTTTACGGGAAAGTGAACGCCTAAGGTTTCACGAGGAAAGCTCGTCCGCGGCGATGATGTGAGGAAGGACGAACGCGGGCGCGGCGCGACCCGTTGGCAACGACTAGAGCGGTTTTCGATCGTGTCGCTGCACTCCACCGATCCTGTTCGTCGGTTTGGCGCGCATCACCCCCACCCCAACCCGCCCCCATCAAGGGGGCGGGAGTGCGCTTTTCAGGCCCTCCCCTTGATGGGGGAGGGTTTGGTGGGGGTGAGCACCGCGGGGCATTTTGATCGGAAGCCGCTCCAATCGACAGTCGAGCTCGGCTTCGGCGTTACCGATTACGCACCCGAAGCCTATAATTTCAGATCAAGGCGACCGTCGCG
>VAZT01000150.1 GCA_005884825.1 Alphaproteobacteria bacterium | reverse complement strand
CCAGATAGGATCCCACCGTTCTCCTCCCTGACCTGCGGAGAGGGTGATCCGCGAGGTACCGCAGCCGACGATAGCACGCCTCGCCCGGTGCCGTCGATCGCGTCTGCGTGATGTCAAGGCGTCCTTCTCGAGGCACCCGCAGTATGGAGGGCGATTCGCCCGCTTACGGTGTCGGCCTCGTCGGATGATCGGGAGGTGGCGATGTCGGGCTCGCCGTTTGATACGCCGCGGGCTTTCGGCTCTGGCTGAAGTGATCGCTAGAGCTGCATTGGTGGACAGCCTGGTGTGAGGAGTGATCGGACGCGATTGCCCCTAGCAATGGCGGCGCGGCGCCGACCCAGGTTATGATTTAAGAGTTGTGACTGTGGGGGTGCCGCTATGGCTCGATCATGACCTGGGCGTTCCTCGGCATCATCGGCCGAACGGTCGACGTCGCCCTGGTCGTGTTCCTCTTGATGCAATTGGCGTTGGCGTTCCGCGTGTCCCAGACAGTGGTGCTCCACCTCTGCTACCGCCGTACGGGGCTCGAGCGAGAGCGGCTTGCGCTTACCCAACCGCTTCCTGCCGAGGATGAGCTCCCCGCCGTTCTCATTCAGATTCCAACCTTCAACGAAGGTCACCTCGTGCGGCGCGCCCTTGATGCGGCGGTATCGTTGGATTGGCCGCGTGAGCAGCTGCAAATACAGCTGCTCGACGACAGCACCGATGCGAGTGTTGAAATAGCCCGCGCGACAGTTGCCGAGTTCCGCCTGCGGGGCCACGATGTCACCCTGATCCAGCGCTCGCACCGCGCCGGTTTCAAAGCCGGGGCGCTGTCGGCCGGACTCGCCTGCTCCAGCCAGCCGTTTGTCGCCGTGTTCGACGCGGATTATGTTCCGTCCGCCGATTTCCTGCGATTGTGTCTTCGCCCGTTGCTCGCCAATCCGCGTCTCGCCTTTGTACAAGCCCGCTGCGACTTTCTGAATGCCAAGGAAAACCGGGTGACACGTGCGCAGCAGGTCATTCTCGAGAGTCATTTCGCAGTGGAGCAGCCGACACGGTGTTGGGCGGGTCAAATCCTGCCGTTCAATGGCACCTGCGGCGTTTGGCGGCGAGCCGCGATCGAGGCTGCCGGTGGATGGCATGGTGATACGCTGACAGAGGACCTCGATCTGAGCTACCGCGCCCAGACGAGGGGATGGCGCGCCCTGTATCTCACCTCCGTAGCGGTGCCGGGCGAGTTGCCGATCAGCTTGGCGAGCTGGGGGCAGCAACAATGCCGCTGGAACAAAGGTTACGCAGAGACGGCCCGAAAGCTTCTGCCTTCGATCTGGGGCAGCGATCTGTCCTGGGTGCAGAAAATCGACGCGGCGCTCCACCTCGGTGGTTGCGCGTTCGGGCTGCTGGTAGTGGCAACGGGGATTTTATGCGGGATCGACGCGCTGCTCGGAACCTTGAGCTATTCCTTGGTCCTCCCGCTCGCAGCGCTCGGCTTGCTGCAAGGAGTGATAGGCGCGCTCGCAATGGCGCTGCTGAGCAGCAATTTCCTGCGGCGGTATGGGGCCAATTCCCAGATTCGGGATTTCATGACCACGTGCCGGCTCACTTTCTACACGGTTCTGATGCACCACTATGCTGCGGCGCTGTCGGCCGGCAGCGTGCTCAACGGCATACGCGGCCGCAGATCGGGCTTTGTGCGGACACCAAAACGGGTTGGCCTCTCCGGTTGATACGGTGTTCGGTCACGCGATCGAGCTGCCACCCCCAGAGAGCATCGGACGACGGATACCACTCCGGGCCAAGAGCAATCCGCCGACGAGCCCGGGCACCGTCGGCAGCAGGTAGAGAAGTGGCAAAAGTTCGATATTGCGTATCACCATGGTGATTATCGGATCGGGCAGTGTATTCGTGGCAAAGGCAGAAGCTACCGCGAGCATGAATAGCAGCGTTTGCCGCCTTCCCCGCCGCCTCGGCACCAAAAGTCCGAGCACGAGAACGACATTGCCAACGCAAAGGAGCGGATTGACGATTCGGCGATGCCCCTCGACCAGCCATTGCGCCAGAATCAGCGTGTCGTCCCTGACGTCGATCGGCGGGTTGAGCAGCCGTGTGACGGGTTCTTCGTAGAAGCCACGCGGGCGCTCTTCCGTCCCTTCCGGCGTGCCGATCCGTACAGGCAGCGAAAATGTGTCGAAGTCGACCTTCTCGATCCCGGTCGCGGTACGGACAAAATAAGCTCCGCTGTCGAGCAGAAGCAAAGATACGCCGTCACTTTCAAGAAAGCGTCCACGCTGCGCCCAAATCTCGGTGAACAAACGTTCCCTGCGACCATCCAGCGCGACGATGTTCTCAAGAGTGTTGCCATCCGGGCTGCGTCGGTCGAACGAGACCGATACGCCGGGGATGATCTCCTGCTGATAGCCCGGCTGCAGCACCTCGATCCCGGCATTTGCCGCCGCCTGGAAGCGAATGTCCTCGAGGCTCCGCCAACTGAACGGGAGCAGGCACAGCGAATTGAGCGCGCAAAACGACGCAGCAAGCACCGCGACGATGATGCCCGGACAAGCGATCTGCGAACTGCTCCGCCCGGCGTTCCGCAAGCTCAACACCTCATTATTCTCGATCCACTGATAGTATCGGCAAGCGACGCCAATCGAGACGATTTCGGGGGTGGCGTGGTAGAAGATGACTGGCAGGATGTGAAGCCAGATTAACCCGAGCCGATCGAGGGAGAGCGCGCCGCTCATCACCAGATCGTAGAGCTGCGGCGATTTATGGAGAATCTGCTGGATGACGATCACCGACATGATCGCGGCGGTGGCGACGGTCAGCCGGCCGAGCATGTGGCGATAAATCGTGATCAGAGATGCCCCGCCGGTTGATGCTTTGTCGACCCGACTAGATGGTAAGTCGGCCCCAAAGCCCCGCGTTTCCGCGGCCAAGTCGCAGGATTGGCGCACCGCCCCTTCGGTTTTTTTACTATAAGGACGCCGATCGCGCAATCTTTGGGGGCAATGCGAGTGGTGCGGGACGTCACGCCTATTGACCGCGGGGATGAGGCGAGGGGCTCGAGACGCCCCCCGGACCGGCCCGATCAGATGTCTGACCGCTCGCGTAAAGCGGTGCGACGAACCGCGTGGCACGAGGGGGGCGCGCTGGCACCGCTGAGCGTTGGGTGGCGCCACCGCGAACTGATTTTGGCGGTGCTGCGGCGGGAACTCGCGGACCGCTTCAGCGGGTCGGCATTCGGCTGGGTGTGGGCCGTCGCCGGGCCGCTGATTACGCTGGGAATCTATACGGTGACGCTTACCAAAGCCATGCAGCTGCCGGTGGCCACGGCGCATGGCGACACGTCGAGTTACGCACTCTCGACCTTCGTCGGCCTCATCGTATTCGGCCTCTTCGCCGAACTTTGCAGCCGCGCCCCGTTGTTGATGCACGAGCACGCATGGTTTCTCAAGACCTCGATCTTCCCGAGCGAGACGCTCGCTTGGACCGCGGTGCTACGGGCGCTGAGCTACGCCGGCATCAGTTTTCTCGTGCTCCTTGTCTTCGAGCTCGCCCTCAATGGGATCCCGGCGCTCTCTATCCTACTGCTGCCGTTCATCGTGGCGCCGCTGGTCATGTTCCTGCTTGGCCTGGTGTGGTTCCTGGCGGCGATCGGCGCCTTCACCCGTGACATGTCCTACCTCATGATCACTTTTATCCCATTGGCGATGTTTGCGACGCCGGTGTTCTATCGGGTGACGGACCTTCCCGATCCTTTGCGCTTGCTCGCCTACGCCAACCCGCTCGGCACGGCAATCGAGATGATGCGTGCTGCGGTGCTCGACGGAGACCCGCCGCCGATCCTTGCTTATTGCGGATTTCTCGTTATGTCGGTCGCGGTTTGCCGTGGCGGGTATGCCGTATTCGAGCGCTACAAGGGCATCCTGATCGATGTCATCTGACCCGGCCATCCGATGTCTCGGCCTGGGCAAAGCCTATCAGCTCTACGCCCGGCGGAGCGACCAGGTTAAACAATTGTTATTCGGCAGCTTCCGTCGCTTTTATTTGGAATACTGGGTGCTGCGCGATATCGATTTAGAGATGCAGCGCGGCGAGTCGGTTGGGATCATCGGGCGGAACGGCGCCGGCAAGACAACTCTGCTGCGGCTGCTGTGCGGCATTACGCAGCCCACCTGCGGGGAAATCAGCGTGGCGGGACGGATCGCCCCGATCCTGGCGCTCGGCGCCGCCTTCGATTGGGAGATGACGGGCCGCCAAAACGTGCTGATTAGCGGCGCAGTCCTCGGACTGCGCCGGGCGGATATACTCAGGCGCGTACCATCGATCGCCGGGTTTGCCGCGATCGGCCCGTTTCTCGATCAGCCGGTGCGGCTTTATTCCGCCGGCATGCGCTCGCGGTTGGCCTTCGCGATCTGCGCCCACGCCGAAGCCGACATCCTGATCGTCGATGAGGCGCTGGCCGTCGGCGATGCCGCCTTCAGGCGGAAAAGCCTGGCCTTCATGGAATCGTTCCGGCGCCGCGGCACATTGATATTGGTTACGCATGATATGGAGCAGATTAGGGCACTGTGTGACCGGGTCATCTGGGTGGACGGCGGCGGGATACGCGCGAGCGGCACAGCGGCAGAGGTTATCCAGCTTTATGACGATGCGAGCGAAACCGAGGACGAAGACGGCATCCGCCTTCGCCTGGACGCCGAAGCCCGCGCCGCACTATCTCAACCGACCGCGAACCGACGGCCCGCGAAATGGCGCAGTGGGTAGTGGGCGTGCGCCGTCTGGGATGACGACGACCTATTATGTCGTTGGAGCTACTGTTGCGGGTTTTCGACCGCAGCCGCGTAGGGGGCGGCGTCCCAGAACCTCGATTTTGGGAGGCTCGCCGGGGCGTCGAGCTGGAACGGTTTCCACCTCTCGGAAGTAGGCGCGTCGATCACGGCATGAACGCGGCCTTGCGGAGCGAGCAGCAGGGACAGAGGCTGGATTTCCGAATACCAGATCATCTCTTTCCAGAGAATAGGATTGCGTGGGGCCGCGGTTTCGAGCGCTGTCTGCCACGGAACCCTCCCTTCCCGTCGCTCGATGA
>VAZT01000149.1 GCA_005884825.1 Alphaproteobacteria bacterium | reverse complement strand
GCGGGGAGACCGTCCGGCGCCTCCCGGTTCTCGGCCGCAGATCGGCGCTCGGACCGAGACCGGGCGCGGCCCTCGCGGGGGATCGAGGGGCGGAAGGATGCTCGGCTACCGCCGAAGGCGACGCAGGCGCGGCGGCGGGCTCAACGGTCGCGGTATCGATACCCGACGCCATAGAGTGTTTCGATCTGCGCGAAATCCGTATCGACGTTTTTGAATTTCTTGCGTAACCGCTTGATGTGGCTGTCGATCGTCCGGTCGTCGACATAGATGTGCTCGCCATAGGCCGCATCCATCAACTGGTCGCGGTTTTTGACGTGCCCCGGACGATGCGCGAGAGATTTGAGGATGAGAAACTCGGTCACCGTCAGCTCGACGTGTTCACCCTTCCAGGTGCACAGATGGCGCGCCGGATCGAGGATCAGCTGGCCGCGCACGATGACCGGCTCGCCATGCGAGTTCTCGCGCTCGCGCGCGAGCTCGCCGCGCCGGATCAGCGCCCGGATGCGCTCGATCAAGAGCCGCTGCGAAAACGGCTTCCTGATGTAGTCGTCGGCGCCCATGCGCAGACCGAGCAGTTCGTCGACCTCGTCATCCTTTGAGGTCAGGAAAATGACCGGGATGTGGCTCTGGCGCCGCAGTTGGCCGAGAAGCTCCATACCGTCCATGCGCGGCATCTTGATGTCGAGCACCGCGATGTCGACCGGCTGCGCGGTCAATCCCTTCAGCGCCTCGGTGCCGTCGCTGTAACAGCGCACCGCAAACCCCTCCGCCTCGAGCGCCATCGACACGGAGGCCAGGATGTTGCGGTCGTCGTCGACAAGAGCAATCGTGTTCGGCACCTTCTCCCCCAAATCCTTCTGAGCGGCCGAATGATAGGTAACCTGTTCCCTCTTAGTGTAAAATATGACCGAATCCGGCAAAGGCAAACCCACTCTCCCTATTTTAGACAGGGGGCCGGCACCCTATCCCTGCGATATTTACCGGTAAGGGCCTTCATTTACCTACTCATCGCATGCCTTTTGCAGCACGGGGCAGCTTGACGCAGCCGCGCCGGTCCGGCTCACTTGCGCGATGCGTAAAACAGAGCCGGACGGCGATCCTGCAAGAATCGGCCGGCGATTGCTGCGCCGAGAGCAGCGCGGAACGCTGGCGACGAGCCTGCGCGGCGCGCCCTACGCATCGCTGGTCCTTATCACCGCCGATCTCGATGCAAGCCCGCTTCTGCTGCTGTCCGATCTGGCGCAGCATAGCCGGAACATCGCGTTCGAACCGCGGGTCTCGCTGCTTTTCGACGGCACGACGGGTTACCAGAACCCCCTGACCGGGCCGCGCTTGACCGTGATCGGGCAGGCCAGGGCCGTCGAGGACCCACGACGTCTCGCCCGCTTCACCACGCACCACCCGACGAGCGCCGTCTATTCCGGCTTCGCCGATTTCCGGCTCTACCGGGTCGCGGTCGAACGCGGGCACCTGGTCGCCGGTTTCGGCGCCATTCACTGGATCGAAGCCCGCGATCTGCTGTTCGCCGCGGATCCCGCCGCGCTCGCTGCGGCTGAGCCGGAGATCCTCAGGCACATAAACGAGCATCATGCCGACGCGGTCGCCGATTACGCTCGGGGTTTGCTCGGCCGCGCCGGGGCCGATTGGCGGATGACCGGGATCGATCCCGAAGGCGCCGATCTGCGGCGCGATGGCGAAATTGCCCGGCTCGACTTTCCCGCCCCGGTGCTGACCCCCGCAGCCGCGCGTGCCGTGCTTGTCGAGCTCGCCCAGAAGGCGCGGAAATAACGCCTCCGTTGAGGGAATTTTGACATGGTCGCCCGTGTTGTGGTACGGCGCTAACCTGGGCCGGTAATATCAGTGCCGAAAAAGCCCGGTCGCAGCAGGAGGAAGCGTTCGATGAAGAAGACGATCCGATGACCGGAAAAAAGAGTCGCTTCGGCCTCGACCGGCAAGGCATGCACCACCTCGGCATCGTACACTGGAACCAGTCCGCGCCGGTGCTCTACGAGCACGCCGTGCGCAGGGGCGAAGGCGAACTCGCCTTGGGCGGCAGCTTCTCGGTCTCGACCGGGCTCTTTACCGGCCGGACCCCGCGCGACAAATACATCGTCGACGAGCCGGGCACTAAGGACACGGTGGCGTGGGGCAAGATCAACCAGCCCATCTCTCCCGGCCAGTTCGCCAGCCTGCATCAGCGGCTGCTCGCCTATCTTCAGGGCCGCGAGCTCTTCGTCCAGGATCTTTACGCCGGCGCCGATCCGGCCTACCGGCTGCCAGTGCGGGTGGTCACCGACAGCGCCTGGCACAGCCTTTTTTCGCGCAACATGTTTATTCGCCCGCCGGCCGACGAGCTGTCGGGGTTCGAGCCTGCTTTTACGATCCTGCACGCCCCGAAATTCCTCGCGATCCCGGAAATCGACGGGATCAACTCCGAGACCTTCATCTTCGTCAATTTCGCAGAAAAGCTGGTTCTGATCGGTGGGACCGCCTACGCCGGCGAGATTAAGAAGTCGGTGTTCGGGTATCTCAATTTCGTATTGCCGGCGCGCGGCGTATTGCCGATGCACGCCTCGGCCAATGTCGGGCAGAAGGCCGACTGCGCGATCTTTTTCGGGCTCTCGGGGACCGGTAAGACGACACTTTCCGCCGACCATTCGCGCACCCTCATCGGCGACGACGAGCACGGCTGGAGCCCCCAGGGCATTTTCAATTTCGAGGGCGGCTGCTACGCCAAGGTGATCAACCTGTCGCCGGTCAACGAGCCCGAGATCTATGCGACGATCACCCGTTTCGGGACGGTGCTCGAAAACGTCGTGCTCCATCCCGAGACGCGCATGCCCGACGTCGACGACCGGAGCCTGACCGAGAACACGCGGGCGTGCTATCCGATCGAGTTCATCCCCAATGCCGATCCGCGAGGGCTCGCGCCGCATCCGAAGAACGTCGTGATGCTCACCGCGGACGCCTTCGGGGTCATGCCGCCGATCGCCAAATTGACCGCCGAACAGGCGATGTACCATTTCCTGTCGGGCTATACGGCGCGCGTCGCGGGCACCGAGAAGGGGCTTAGCAACGCGCCCGAGGCGACGTTTTCGACCTGTTTCGGCGCCCCGTTCATGCCGCGCCATCCGGCGGTCTACGCCAAGATGCTGGGCGCCCTGATCCACGAGCACGGCGCCCAGTGCTGGCTGGTCAACACCGGCTGGTCGGGCGGCACCTACGGGGTCGGCCGGCGCATGCCGATCGCCCACACCCGCGCTCTCTTACGCGCCGCGCTCGACGGGCGGCTCGGCGCGGCACCGGTCCGCAAGGAGGCGAATTTCGGACTCTTCGTGCCGGAGAGCTGTCCCGAAGTGCCGAACGAGGTGCTCGACCCGCGCGGCACCTGGTCCGACAAACAGGCCTATGACGAGACCGCCCGCGGCCTCACCCAACGCTTCGAAGCCAATTTCCGCGAATACGAGCCCTTCGTCGGCAGCGAAATCAAGAAAGTCGCAATCCGTCCTGCGGCCTAGCCCGTTTTCCCTGCCGCGCGCGGAAACGCGGGAAAGAAGGATTCTCGGGGCCGGAAACCGCCCCGCCAGAGCCGCAAAAGCCATTTGAGCCAGAGACTTGCGCCCGCTTTCCCGGCGCTGGCCGGCGGGTAAAATCGTTTCCCTGCCGGCGAAGGTGGCAGGGAAATATCGGGAAAGCGGTGATCTTCTTTTATCATGTTTATTGACAATTTCACAACTGGATGATATAAGCTGCAGATTCGTTTCAGCAAGGCGTTATTGCGCTAATCCCATGGGTGAGATCGAGGGCGAGTACAAGGTCGGCCGTGGCAGGCCGCCGTTGCACACGCGGTTCAAGAAGGGTCAGTCGGGCAATCCGCGCGGCCCGCGCCCGCGCCCGAAAGACCTGCCGGCGCTGCTCGCCGCCGCGCTGAACGAGCCGGTGGTCGTCGGCGGCGACGGAGACCCGCGACAGATCACCAAGCGCGAGGCGGTCATCGCACAGCTCGTCGACATGTCGGCCGGGGCCGATCTGCGCGCGATGAAGATGCTGATCGACATGCTGAAGGACATCGAAGAGCGCGCCGGCGCGGCGCCGCTGCCCAAGACGCCTCCGCTGACCCCGGCGGACGAGGAGGTGGTCGAAAACCTGTTGGCTCGGTTGCGCCGCGCGGAATTGGGAAAAATCCACCACGCAGACACGGAGCACACGGAGTAATCGGCAAAATTCGCCAGACGCCCTCTCCGTGCCCTCTGTGCCTCCGTGGTGAAACTCCGATCCGAAGAGATGCCGACCCCGGACGAGTACCGCGCGCTGCTGCGGCGCGATCTCGTCAGCTTCGCGCAGCGCTGTTTCAGCGAGCTCAACCCGCGCACGCGCTTCGCAATGAGCTGGCATATCGAAATCATCGCCGCCAAATTGACCGCCTTGCGCGGCGGCAAGATCCGGCGCCTCGTCATCAACCTGCCGCCGCGCCACCTGAAGTCGCTGCTGGCCTCGGTCGCCTTCCCGGCCTGGTGTCTCGGACACGACCCCTCGGCGCAGATCCTCTGCGTCAGCTATGCGCAGGATCTCGCCGACAAACTGTCGCGCGATTGCCGGCATATCGTCGCCGGCGACTGGTACCGGGGGATCTTCCCGACCCGCCTCTCGCCGCAGCGCGCGGCGGTGCCCGAATTCGACACGACCGCCCAGGGTTGCCGGCTCGCCACCTCGGTCGGCGGCGTCTTGACCGGGCGCGGCGCCGACATCGTCATCATCGACGACCCGCTAAAGCCCGAGGAGGCGTTGTCGCAGGCCCAGCGGCAGATGGCGAACGAGTGGTACGACCATACCCTCTACAGCCGGTTGAACGACAAGCTGGCGGGCGCCATCGTCCTCATCATGCACCGATTGCACGAAGACGATCTCGTCGGCCACGTGCTGGCGCAGGAGGATTGGGAGGTCGTGCGGTTCCCGGCTGTCGCCGAGGACGACGAGACGCAGCTGGTCGACACGCTCT
>VAZT01000148.1 GCA_005884825.1 Alphaproteobacteria bacterium | reverse complement strand
TGACCTCGTCCTCACGCATCGGCAGTCCCGCCGCCGCGACGCTCGCCATCGGGGCTACCCCGGAGGTATCGACCTCGTACAGCTGCTCCATCCAGGTCAGAATGTGGGATAGCTCGTCCGCCAACGGGTCCAACTCGGCTTCGGAAAGCCTGATGCGCGCCAGGGCGGCAATATGCGCTACGGCGGCTCTGTCCAATGCCATGCTTTCACGATCTCCGGAATCGGCGGTCAAAACGAGCTATCATCGGTTGTGATCCTAAGCAACCCCTTGGAACTGCGAGAGTCGGTGCGCGCCGCGGCGCGGCTCATGGGCCTCGACGTCGGGACCAAGACGATCGGCCTCGCCTTGTCCGATACCCGCCGGGTCATCGCCACTCCGCTCGAGACGATCCGGCGGCGCCGCTTTCGCGAGGACATGGCGCGCCTCTCGGCGCTGATCGATGCCCATGGCGTTGCCGGCCTTGTCATCGGCTTGCCGCTCACCCTCGCCGGCACCGACGGGCCCCGGACCCAGTCGATACGCCAATTCGCGAGAAACCTGCTCGATGTTCGTGATTTGCCGATCGTGCTGTGGGACGAGCGCCTCTCCACCGCCGCGGTCACCCGAGAAATGATCGCTGCCGACCTGACCCGCAAGCGCCGCGGCGCAATCGTCGACCGCGTCGCCGCCGCCTACATCCTGCAAGGCTGTCTCGATTTTCTCGGCCGGCTGGCCTGACTATGCCGGTTGCTCCGCTGGGCAGGCCGGCCCATTTATTTATCATCAACGACAACCCGGCCGCCGGTCTGATGGACGGCGGCACGTGGGCCACCTAGCGGACACGAGGTTTGGGTTATGGAATTCGAGAAATACACCGATCGCGCCAAGGGTTTTTTGCAATCGGCGCAGACCATGGCGCTGCGCCGCGGCCATCAGCGGCTGACGCCGGAGCATCTCCTGAAGGTGCTGCTGGAAGACAGCGAGGGGCTGTGCGCCAACCTGATCCGCGCCGCCGGCGGGGATCCGAAGGCGGCGCTGCAGGCGGTCGATGCCGAGCTCGACCGGCTGCCGAAGGTCGAGGGATCGGGGGCGGGCCAAGTCTATATGTCGCCCGAATTGGCGCGGGTCTTCGAGCAGGCCGAGCAATTGGCGCAGCGCGCCGGCGACAGCTTCGTCACCGTCGAGCGGCTTTTGCTGGCGCTGGCCGCGGCTGCCGGCACCGGCGCGGCAAAGGCGTTGGCCGCCGCGCGGGTCGACGCGCAGAGCCTCAACCGCGCGATTGAGGAGGTGCGTAAGGGACGCAAGGCCGACAGCCCCGCGGCCGAGGAAGGATACGACGCGCTGAAGAAATACACGCGCGACCTGACCGAAGCGGCGCGTGAAGGCAAGCTCGACCCGGTCATCGGCCGCGACGAGGAGATCCGCCGCACGATCCAGGTGCTGTCGCGCCGCACCAAGAACAATCCGGTGTTGATCGGCGAGCCGGGGGTCGGCAAGACCGCGATCGTTGAGGGGCTTGCGCAACGCATTGTCAATGGCGACGTGCCGGAGAGCCTCAAGAACAAGAAATTGCTTGCGCTCGATCTCGGCTCGATGCTGGCGGGCTCGAAATACCGCGGCGAGTTCGAGGAGCGGCTGAAGGCGGTACTGCAGGAGATTACGTCGGGGGCCGACGGCATCATCCTGTTCATCGATGAATTGCACACGCTGGTCGGCGCCGGCAAGGCGGAAGGCGCGATGGACGCCTCCAATATGCTGAAACCGGCCCTGGCACGCGGCGAATTGCATTGTGTCGGCGCCACGACGCTCGATGAATACCGCAAGAACATCGAGAAGGACGCCGCGCTCGAACGCCGCTTCCAGCCGATCTATGTCGGCGAGCCCTCGGTCGAGGACACGATCTCGATCCTGCGCGGCATCAAGGAAAAATACGAACTACACCACGGCGTGCGCATCACCGACGGCGCGATTGTTGCCGCTGCGACATTGGCCAACCGCTACATCACCGACCGCTTTCTGCCCGACAAGGCGATCGATTTGATGGACGAGGCCTCGGCGCGACTGCGCATGACAATCGACTCGAAGCCCGAGGAATTGGACGAGCTCGACCGCCGGGTCGTGCAGTTGAAGATCGAGCGCGAGGCGTTGAAGAAGGAGACCGACCCGGCCTCGCGCGAGCGATTGCAGCGGCTGGAGCAGGAATTGACGCAGCTCGAGCAGCAATCGGCCGAATTGACCGGGCAATGGCAGGCCGAGAAACAGAAGCTCGCCAGCGCGCAGAAGATCAAAGAGCAGCTGGAGCAAGCCCGCATCGAATTGGAGCAGGTGCAGCGCCGCGGCGACTGGACGCGCGCTGGCGAGCTGGCCTACGGCATCATCCCCGATCTCGAAAAGCGGCTCGCCGAAGCCGAAACGAAGGAAGGCCGCGGGATGATGGGCGAGGAGGCGGTCACCCCCGAGCAGATCGCCGCGGTCGTGTCACGCTGGACCGGTGTGCCGGTCGAGAAGATGCTGGAAGGCGAGCGCGGCAAGCTCCTCCACATGGAGGATTCGTTGAAGGCGCGCGTCGTCGGCCAAGACGAGGCGATTGCCGCGGTATCGCAAGCGGTGCGGCGCGCGCGCGCCGGGTTGCAGGACCCGAACCGGCCGATCGGCTCGTTCCTGTTCCTGGGGCCGACCGGTGTCGGCAAGACCGAGTTGACCAAGGCGCTGGCCGCGTTCCTGTTCGACGACGAACGAGCGATGGTGCGCATCGACATGTCGGAATACATGGAGAAGCACTCGGTCGCGCGATTGATCGGCGCGCCGCCCGGTTATGTCGGCTATGAGGAAGGCGGCAGCCTCACCGAGGCGGTGCGCCGCCGGCCGTACCAGGTGATCCTGTTCGACGAGGTCGAGAAGGCGCACCCGGACGTCTTTAACGTGCTCTTGCAGGTGCTCGACGACGGACGCTTGACCGACGGCCAGGGCCGCACGGTCGACTTCCGCAACACGCTCATCGTGCTGACCTCGAACCTCGGCAGCGAGTACCTGGCGAGCCTGCCGGAGGGCCAGGCGGTCGATGCGGTGCGCGGGCAGGTCATGGAGGCGGTGCGCGCCGCGTTCCGCCCGGAGTTCCTCAACCGGCTCGACGAGATCCTATTGTTCCGCCGGCTGTCGCGCGACGACATGGTCGGCATCGTCGACATCCAATTGGCCCAGCTGGAGAAATTGCTCGAGGACCGCAAGGTCGCCCTCGACATCGACGCCGACGCCAAGAAGTGGCTCGCCAATGCCGGCTACGACCCGGTCTACGGCGCGCGGCCCCTGAAGCGCGTGATACAGCGCGAACTGCAGAACCCGCTCGCGGAGAAAATTCTCTCCGGCGAAATCCGCGACGGCGACACCGTCCGGGTCATGGCGAGCCCGCTGGGCCTACTCTTGCAGCCGGTGAGGCACGACGAAGACCTCGAAGCCCAGCGCCACGCCGCGCAATAATGGGCCGCGAGCCCCTAACGGGGTGAGGAAATGAACAGGCGCGCGCCGTAGCGCGCCTGCCCCACCCTCCCCTCCCCCGCTCGCGGCTGCAGCCGCCTCGTTTTGTGTTTAACGACCCGGGCGGAGCGTGCAATCATGCATCGTCCCGAAAGTCGAACTGAGGTCGCCATGGCAAAATATATGCTGGTCAGCTTCAAGACTTGCCCCTGGGTGCAGCGCTCGGCGATTGTCCTGCGCGAAAAGAATACCGAGTTCGAGCTCCGCCACATCGAGCCTGACAACAGGCCGGACTGGTTCCTCGCCATCTCGCCGCACAAAAAAGTGCCGGTGCTGAGGATCGACGACCAGATATCGCTGTTCGAATCCAACGCTATCAACGAGTACCTGGACGAAACGATCGCGCCGCGTCTGCATCCGGAGGACCCGGTGGAGCGCGCGATAAACCGCGCCTGGACCGATTATGTGCCGACCTTCGCCAGTACGGTCACGGCAACGGCTTATGCAGACACCGAGGCGGAGTACAACAAGGCTGCCGAGCAGATCCCGGTGCCCTTCGAGCGCCTCGAGAGGGCGCTGGAAAAGCAGGGCAGCGGTCCTTTATTCAATGGCGCAAAGTATTCGCTGGTCGACGCGGCTTATGCCCCGTTCCTCCAACGCTACGTGTTTCTCGACCGGGTAAAGAGGCTCGGCCACATCGAGAAATTCCCGCGGCTCAAAGCGTGGTGCGAAGCGCTGCTCAATCGCCCCTCGACGCACTCCTTCCCACCCGCCGAGTTCGAGGCGATGTATCGGGAGAACCTGAAGCGCCGCAATAAGTGGATCGCACAGTTCATCGAGCCGGCCAGAGCCGCCGCAGAGTAACCGGGCGACTGCCGGCTTAGGCTAAGGGGGTGGGGGTGCGTGCAGATGAGGCGAGAGACGCTCGTCGCATTGTGCATTGCTGCCGTGGCCGGCGCCCTCTCGGCCTGTCAAGGCGCCGGCGGAACAATGGTCGCGATGGGCAATGAGCCGCGCGGCGCGCCGCCGTCGGACTTTTGCGCTGCGCCCGACCGAAAACGAATTCTCCGGGCCGATCCCTCCAATTACCGCAGCGTGATCGGCGGCCTCGTTCCGGGTGATACGCTGGTCCTGGCGGCCGGGGAGTACCCCCGCCTTACGATAGCGAACCTCGCGGGTGCACCCGGCCGTTGCATCACAATTTCCGGACCGGCTGGAGACCGGCCCGCCGTCATTTTTGGACAGATTGGCAACAAAACCGTCGAGATCATCGATTCCAGCTATATCGTCGTCAGCAACCTGGTAATCGACGGCCGTGGAATCCCCGGCGCGGACGGCATCAAGGCTCCGGCGTCGCCGCATCCTGCTACGCACCACATCGTTCTCGACGGCAACCTGATCATTGGCGCCGGAGCGAACCAGCAGACCGACGGCATTACGACCAAGACCCCGACGTGGAACTGGGTCATCCGGCGAAACACGATCCTCTCAGCCGGCACGGCGCTTTATCTCGGAGATTCCGACGGCACCGCTCCGTTCATCGCAGGGTTGATCGAAAACAATCTGGTCGTGGATCCGATCGGCTATGGCATGCAGATCAAGTACCAGATCGCGCGTCCCGAGCTGCCCGGCATGCCGCAAGGAGCACAAGCCACGATCATCAGACATAACGTCTTCAAGAAGAGCGGTCGCCCGTCACCTGACGGCAATCGGCCGAACTTGTTGGT
>VAZT01000147.1 GCA_005884825.1 Alphaproteobacteria bacterium | reverse complement strand
TCGATGACGAAGACCAGGTCAAAGGCTATGAGCGCGAGGATGGCGAGTACGTGATGCTCGAGGACGAGGAACTCGATGCTGTTGCGCTCGAAAGCACCCGCACGATCGACATCGACTGTTTCGTGCCAGCCGATTCGATCGGCTGGATCTGGTACGACAAGCCGCATTACTTGGTGCCGGACGACAAGGTGGGCGAGGAGGCCTTCTCGGTCATCCGCGAAGCCATGGTGAAATCGAACACGCGCGCGATCTCGCGCGTCGTGCTTTATCACCGGGAACGGGCCGTGTTGCTGGAGCCGCGCGATAAGGGCATGGTGTTATGGACGCTGCGGTACGGCGATGAGGTTCGCGACGAGGCCGAGTATTTTAAGGGCATCAAAGGCAAGCCCGGTCCCAAGGAGAAGAAGCTGCTCTCCAGCCTGATCTCGGAGCACACGCAAGACTGGTCGCCGTCGCTTGCGACCGATCCGGTCGAACAGAGCCTCCGGTCAATGATCGAGGCCAAGCAAAAGCGCGCGCGGCGCAGCACGAAGAAGCCCGAGGGGGCCAAGAGCGGCAAGGTCATCGACCTGATGGCGGTGTTGAAGAAGAGCCTGCAGGGCGGGCTGCCGCAGCGCCGCTGAGATGGCCGCGCTCGACGCTGCGGCTGTCGCGGCGTTGCTGGTCGAGCTAGGCCGCCGAACAGCACTCGCCGGCGACAATTACTTTCGTGCCAAAGCCTACGTGCGCGCCGCGGACACCCTCTCGGCGCTCGTTGAGCCGCTCGACCGCGTTATCGCCGAGAACCGACTTCGCCAGCTCCCCGGAATTGGCGAGACGATTGCCGAGATCGTGACCAAATTGCACAACACCGGCACCCACCCTCTGCTGGAAAAACTGCGCCGGGACGTCCCGGAAGGCGTGCTCGACATGCTCTCGGTCCCCGGGCTGAAGCCGGAGAAGATCAACATCCTCCACAAGGAACTCGGCATTACCAACCTCGCTGCTCTCGAGGCCGCGGCGCGCGAGGACCGGCTCAAGAAGGTCAAGGGGCTCGGAGCGGTGGTGCAGCGCAAGATCCTCGAAGGGATGAAGATCCGCAAAACCGCATTGGGCACCCGCCACCTGCACCGCGCCGACGAGTTGGCCCTCTCGGCTGCCGAAACCCTGAGGCGTTCCGTGCCCGGCCTGATCCGCACGGTGACCGCCGGCGACCTCCGGCGCGGCGGCGAGCTCGTCTCGAACCTGGCTGTGGTCACGGAGGTCGAACGGCTCGCCGGCCCACCCAAGGTAATCACCTCCGGCGAGATGTCTGTCTATTTGACTGACGCGCGCCGCTTCGGCGTCAGCCTGCTGTTTGCAACCGGGTCGAGAAAGCACCTCGAAATTTTGCAGCAACGGGCGGCGGATAGGGGAATGACCCTCACACCCGAGGGCTTGCGTCGCGGGCGCAAGATCATCGCGGCGGGAAACGAAGCCGAGATCTACGAAGCGCTCGGGCTGCAATACATCGAGCCGGAGCTGCGCGAAGGTCTGGATGAGATCGAGCGCGCCGCGGCACAAGATCCCGCCACTGGTGACGGCAACCGACCTATTAGGCGTTCTGCACGCCCATACCACCGCCTCGGACGGCGCCGATACACTGGAAGCAATGGCAGAGACCAGCCTCGCCCAAGCATACCAATACATTGGCATCACCGATCACTCGAAGACGGCGCATTACGCCGGCGGTCTCACCATCGAGGAGATCGAGCAGCAGCAGGCTGAGATCGACCGCCTCAACACGGCGTTCGGCGGCCGCTTCCGCATCTTCAAGGGGATCGAGTCCGACATCCTTCCAGACGGTTCGCTCGACTATCCGGACGACGTGCTGCGCCGCTTTGATTTCATCATCGGCAGCATCCACGGGCAGTTCCGCCTCGATCGGCAGGCGCAGACCGAACGCCTCGTGCGCGCAGCCTCCAACCCATTCATCACCGTGATCGGTCACATGACCGGCCGGCAGCTGCTGCGCCGCCCGGGGTATGACCTGGATATCGAGCGCGTGCTGGCCGCTTGCGCCGAACACGGTGTCGCGGTCGAGGTCAACGGCAATCCCTGGCGGCTCGATCTCGACTGGCGCTGGCTGCGCCGCGGGATCGAGCTCGGCTGCAAGTTCAGCATTAACCCCGATGCCCATTCGACGAGCGAGATCGCTTCCTCGACGCGCTGGGGTTTGGCGATCGCCCGGAAAAGCGGCATGCCTGCCGACCGGGTCATCAACACCCTCGACCTGGACTCGTTCGCGCGCTGGCTCCAGACGCGCAAGGAGCGGGCGGCGCCCATCCGTAAGCGCAAAACCGCAGCAGCCTAGGCGGTGTTGCGGCGTTTAGTCGTTTTCGATTTGGCCGTTTTCCGCGGTGCGGCGTTGCGCTTCTCAGTGCGAGCCTCGCTGTCGCCCCCGGCGCTCTGCCGCAGCGCCTCCATCAAATCGGAGGGCTTGGTTGGCGCCGGCGGTTTGGGCGGCGTGATCTTGCGGCCTTCCATCTTGGCCTTCACCAGCTCGACCAGCGCCGCATCGTAGCGGTCATCGAACGTGGTCGGGTCGAACCGCCCGGCTTTTTTCTTGATGATGTGCAGTGCCAGATCGAGCATTTCGTCGTCCGCCTTCGCGTCCGGTAGTCCGCTGAACGCCTCCTCGGCGGAGCGCACCTCGTAATCGAAGTTCAGCGTGTGCGCGATCAGCCCCTCGCCATGGGCGCGGATCAGCACCGAGCGCACACGCCGGAACAGCACCGTGCGTGCGACTGCCGCGACATTGGCCGACGCCATGACGTCCCGGATCAGCGCAAAGGCTTCGGCCCCGGCCGGCGCGCTCGGCGCGAGGTAATAGGGGCGGTCGAAATATACGTCGTCCACCTGGTCGCAAGGCACAAACGCCTCGACATCAAGCGTCTTGTCGGCCTCGGGAACTGCCTTGGCGATCTCCTCGGGCTCGAAGGCGATGTAATCGCCGGGGCCGGTCTCGTATCCCTTCACCTGCTCTTTTGCCTCGACGCGCTCGCCGGTTTCGGCGTCGACGAACTCGCGATGGACGCGGTGGCCCGTCTTGCGATTGAGTATGTGGAAGGCAATCCGCTCGGCCGTCGACGCCGCGGTATAGAGCGCGACCGGGCAGGACACCTCGCCGGCTTTGAGAACGCCTTTCCAGTTTGCGCGCGCCGCCATGATCCATTGCCTCGTCGAGCAGAGGGATGCCTGTTCAACCCTCGGCACAGCACGCGTGTTCCCTGGAATCCTCCTCCCGAAGGGTCACCCTCGAGCATCCCATGCTGACGCCGCGGGTTTATTCGGCTGCGGCCGCGAGCGGCGGGTCCAGAGTCTGCATGAACTCGATCAGATAGGGCTTCCACAGCTCGGCATAGAAATGGCTGAAATGGCCGTGGGTGTTGGGTCCGGCCGGGATTAGCACATAGCGCCCATGCTTCACTCGCTTCATCGCGCGTTCGACGGTGCCGAGCTCCGGCGGGTTCGCATGGTCCTCCGCGTCATTGATGAGCAGCACCTTGGCCTTGATCTGGTCGAGATCGGGCTCGGGGTTGTAGTCCTGGATCGCCTCAATCGCCCATAGCGCGTCGTTGGCATCGCCCTTCGCCGCCTCGGCGAGCCGGCGCTCGTACAGTGCGTTGGCAGCAGCAAGAGTCGGCGCCATTTCCTGAATGCGGGTGGGGCTTTCGATGCCGAAATTCCCCGCAGCGGCATAGATGTAGTGCCGCGGGTTCGTTTCGTAGAAGCCGTTGGACCAGTCCGGGTCGTGCCGGATGGCTTCGGCCTGGGCCCGCCGGCCAAGCCAGTTGCGGCCACTGATCTCAACCGGCTGGCATGAGATCGCCACCACCCCATCCATCAGGTCTGGATACATTTCGGCCCACATCCAGGCATGAATACCGCCCATCGAGCTGCCGATGACTAACCTCAGATGGGCGACACCGAGCGCCTCGGTGATCAGCCGATAACCGGACTCGACCATGTCACGGTAGCGATAGTGCGGGAAGTTTCCCTTCAGCCCGTCGGAGGGTTTGCTCGATCCGCCGCGCCCAATGGCATCCTGCATGATCATGAAATACTGCGTCGCATCGAGTGGCTGCCCCGGCCCGAACAGCTCGTCCGCAAGGCTCGGACGCAGCCAATTGGCACCCGTACCGGTATTGCCTTGCAACAGCAGCACGCTGTTGGTGATCTTGCCCGCGGCGTCCCGCTTTGGGGTTCCCAGTGTGCGATAATGCAGCTTCAGCTCCGGCAATGTCTCGCCGCTGCGGAAGACATAATCCCTTATGATGAAGTCGCCCTCGTGGTCATTCAGCCATTTCGTGGGGTGCGCACTCATAGCTTTCTCCTTGCGCTCGCGTCTTGGCTTCTCGATCAGTTGAAAAGGGACCGC
>VAZT01000219.1 GCA_005884825.1 Alphaproteobacteria bacterium | reverse complement strand
GATAGGGCTGTTCCGGCCGCAGGGGGAGACCGATCGAGATAAGCCGCGCGCGGGGGGTGGTCAAGAGCGCGACCGCTATCGCGCGATCGGCATCAATGCGCTGCACCCCCTCCCCTCTCACAATCGGCTCGGGGCGGTTCGCATCGCGGCTCGGCATCAGCTTGGTGACGAGGGCACTGACCGTCTGTGGAAAAGCGAGGCATACGCCGCTGAAACTTACGGTCATGAACACAACAAAAGTCCAGATGCCGATCGCGCCATGCAGGTCGCGGTACAGGCGCAGCCCCCGCGCGCCGCGCTTGACGAGGAAGGCAGCACGCCACCGCTGCCGCCCGGGCCACCACAGGATGAGGCCGCTGATCCCGAGCACCAGCACGGCGAGACCGAGCCAACCCACATAGACCCGGCCCGCGCGGCCCATCAGCAAGTTCCCGTGCAGCCGGACGATCACATTGAGGAAGCCCGGGAAGGCGTCATAGTGCCACGTAACAAAATCAAGAGAGACGGGATCGACCAGAACGTCGATGATGCGGGATGCCTTCCCGGCGCCTCCGAGCGCAATAAAGCGTAGTGTCGCCGGCTGTTCCGGCGCATTGGGCGCCTCATAGAGGAATGGCGTGAACTCCTTGTCAATCCGCCCCTGCATTGCGGCAATGATCTCCGCGACAGTATGAGGCTTGTCCGTCGCGGCGCTCAGGCGCGGTGGCGGCGCGAGCAGGTTCCCGAGCTCATCACGGAACACGAGAATGCTGCCGGTCACTCCGACGATCACGAGCGGCAGGCATAGAACCAATGCGATCCACAGGTGGATCTGGCGCAACACGCGGCGCGCGCGTCCATACAGATCCACACGCCGGTCGGACGGGGCGTGAGCGGAAGACAGGCGACTCATGGGGAACCCAATTTGAACCACCGAAGAGCTTTTAGACTAGACCCGAAGTTCGTTAGCGTCCACGCTCCCGATGGAGTTTCGGGGTGGATCCGGGTGTAGTCGCCGGGAGGGGGAGCATGCATCGATGTGCAAGGTTTTGGGCGTTCGGCCATGTCAGCGTGCGTCACGACAAAAACCCCGAGCATTTCCTCTTGGCGCGCAGCATGGCGCCTGGCCTGGTTACCGCCGCCGACCTCATGGAATTCGATGCCGACGGCAATGCATTCGACCCGACGGGCCGGGCCGTTTATCTTGAGCGATTTATTCACAGCGAGATCTACAAGGCCCATCCCGAGGTCAAGGGTCGTGCACAGCCACTCGCCGGCGGTGATCCCGTTCGGGGCGGACCAGCGTCAAGCTTCGGCCGAGATTGCTTCGTCTCGCAATGCGCGCCTCGCAATGACACTCCCAATTTGGCCGAGGTAGCCGAGATCTCGGCGGGGCAGGGACTGTCATATAAATTCGTCCTTGAGGCGCCCTCATTCTCTACCCATTTACTCGCCCGGCTCGGCTCCTACCGAGGCTGCTCTCTTGCAAGTCACCAGTAGTGGCGAGCAAACATCTCGTTTCGTTTACCGTTACTTAAAGATTTTAGCGTATCCCGCGCACGATTGCTTATGTTGAATTAGGAGAATTCCGTTGCGCAGGCTTCTTACGAATTTGGTCAAAGCCGAGTCCGGGGTCACGGCGATCGAGTATGCCTTGATTGCCGCATTGATCGCGGTCGCGGCAATCGCCGCCTTCACCCTAGTTGGCACGAATCTCAGTACGACGTTCAGCACCATCGCCGCCAAACTCTAAGTCTCGGAGAGAAGACGCACCTCGAACGACGCTCGATGGCATCGATCAATAGTCGGGCAGCGACCGGCACGCCGCCAACACCAGCCGACACCATTACCGGGGAGTGGATCGTCGCGTCGGGGGACCCCCGGTAGACGTCCTAGATACCGAGAACGCCGGCCAGGAACAGCGCGTCGAATTTGCCGCGCTCGAGGGTTCGTGCCAGCTCGACCCGGTAGTCGAGCGTGTTGTAGCGGTCGCCGCGATCACGTGGATGCGCCGACAAGCCGGGCGACTGATGCGCGACGCAATTCATGTCGAAGCCATTCAAGCGGATTTGCTTTGGCATCCAGGTCCCCTTGCTCTGGCGGGCTTTGGAACCTACACAGTGGTGTCATCATGCCGAAGTAACGGGGTCAGGACGATGGATGCGAATGAGCTGCGCGCGCTGCAGGCGCCGCTGAAGAAGCAGTATCGGGAGCAGCCTGAAGTCGCGCGTACGCCGGCGCGCGCCGAAGCGACGCTCGACCTGGATCGCGTCGCGTGCCGCTTGCGCTCCTGGAGCGGCGAGACCGACGCCGGTCTGCACCCGGCCACCGGCGGGAACGGGAAGCTGGCCTGCTCCGCGGATATGCTTCTGGAAGCGCTGGTCGCTTGTGCCGGTGTGACCATCGGCGCGGTCGCCACTGCGATGGGCGTAAAGCTGCGGGGCGGGCGGGTTATCGCCGAGGGCCATTGGGACGCACGTGGCACGCTCGGCGTGGACCGCGACGTGCCGGTCGGCCTCACCGATATTGCCCTAAGGTTCGAGTTGGACACCCACGCCGATGCCGCGACGGTGCAGAGGCTCGTCGAAATGAGCGAGCGGTTTTGCGTGATCTACCAGAGCTTGCGCACGCCGCCCCGGCTTTCCGTCACGCATCAGATTGTGGCTGGGGCCTGATACAGGCTGCGCTCCCTATCCGGATGCTGCCGGAAGCGCGAGGGGCCATGTCGCGTTTGCTTGGAGCGGTAGCTCGGTCGCGCGCGCCTCGTCAGAGGTCCTCGCTGTACGGCAGCACGGCAGCTTCTGCCGGCGACAGGATCGTGTTCCAGGCACCGGTCGGGATCCGCGTATTCGCCGACGGATCGCGCATGATGTTGATCGGGTCGAGGCCTTGCTCGATACGGTTCAGCTGCTCCCGCAAAAGCCGCCGCAGCATGACGATTCCGGTATCCGAATGCGCCAGGTTTTCGAGCGCGTGGATCGCGATCGCGCGCTGTCCCTCCTGCGCTTCGAGATCGTCGGGCTTCCTCTGCCGCTCCTCGTAGCTGCGTTTCAGGGACGAGCCCGGCCGGATGTCGGCGATCGTGTCGGTGCCCGGCTTCCAATCGGGCTTCGGCGCGCCATTCTCCAGCGGCCAGGCGACGATGCTGACGCCGCGCACATGCTCGTTGTCGATCGGGACCGCCCACGACAGTTCAGTACCGCGTTGCTTGCGCTTTGCCACCGTCCCGGGCTCGCGGATGCTCGGGATGATGAACATATTTGGTACGATGCACTCGGCGTGGCGCACCATGCGGTTGCCGTTCGGCAGGTCCTTGATCAGGTTATAGCGCACGCCGAGAGACGTCTTCTCCCAGCCGATCGTGGCCTTGCCCTGCATCAGCGCGCCGTCGAACTGGTCGCCACTGATCCATTGGTGCAGCATCAACAGGTGGTAGGGGTCGACGATATTTTCATAGTGCTGCAGCCAGTTGCAATCCTTGACCATCCCGACCGCGTAGTCGCCCCACAGCCGCATCCCGCGCAGCACGACATCCTCGCCGCGTTCTTGAGTATTCCAGGCGAGGTCGATGATGTCGAAGCGGGGAAACAGCGGCTCGGTGCCCGGCGGGCCCATATAGACGAAAACGAGCCCGCCATATTCCGTCACCGGGTAGGCGGGCTGCCACACATCCATTGCCTTGCGGAACTCCTCGGTCTCGCACGGCATGTCGATGCATTGGCCCTGCGTATCGTAGAGCCAGCCGTGATAGGCTCAGCGACGACGGTTCCATTCACATAACGCGCGATGTCCGAGTTGGGTCACGCAGAGACATTTCTCGCTACTCGGCCTTAGTCAACAATCGAGCGGACAGCAGACACCCGGCTGACCAGGTGCGGCTCTTTGGAGACCGGACCCGTCCTAGACCGCGTCCAAGGCACTGCGTTTTGATGGGCAGTGGACCAGCAGGAGAATGTGGTGAGCTGGGCGGCGTTTTCGGCTGAGTAATTCCATGCTCGACTGTGGCCCAACAACGCCACAAGATTATCCGGAATGGAGTGGCTTTGGTCGGCGAAGAGAGCGTGAGTGTGGGTCACCGGCGGCACCCCGCCGCCGGGTCAATCAGGAGAACCCGTCCATGCGCACCTACATCGTCGGCAATGACGGGATCACGCTCTGCCGGGAGCCGCCGACGGCAGCCAATGCGGGTGCTTCGAATGAGGAATTGCACGCCGGCGCCCTCAACGGCAAGCGGCTGCTGGCCCTGTGGAATGCTCTGCCGGGTGTCGAGAAACGGCGGAAGGTTGGCGACCGCGGGGCGTTGATCGATCAGCTGTGGTAGGCAATCGAAGCCTTGCCGGAGCCGGAGCCGCCATCGGACCCGAAGCGCCCGTCGAAGCAGGACGCGGTGATCGCGATGCTGCGTCGACCGGAGGGCGCAACGGTCGATGAAGTGGCGCGCGCCACTGGGTGGCAGCGTCACACGGTGCGGGGCGTCTTCTCGGGCACCCTGAAGAAGAAGCTCGGGCTCAGTGTTCCCTCTGCTGAAGAGGAGCGCGGCCGGGTCTACCGTATCGTTGAGCCGGCGAGCACATCAAGCCCGCAATCCACGATGCGTCGGCTCGCCAGCACTCTGGCGGGCCGTCGCCCGTTCGCGGTCGAGACGGCAATCGGAACGACCGAGCACGAAAGCCGGGGCCTGGTCGAGGTTGAACCCGAAATCGCCGGGTTGCTCGATCGGTCGACAGACGAGCTGCGGCTTGTCTGGCGCCAACTGCATCGCGCGGGACCGCCGGTGGGTCTCAGCCGCGACCTGCTCATCCGAGCCCTTGCCTATGATCTGCAAAAGCGTACCCATGGCGGCGCGAGCGCCGCACTCCGGCGCCGTCTGCAGAGCCTGGCCGAAGCGCCAGACAAAGGCGCTCTGGCCGTCAATCGCGGTATCGTGCTGAAGGCCGGCACGACCCTGGTGCGGCAGTGGCGCGGACACACGCACACCGTCCTCGTCCAGAAGGACGGGTTCGAGCACGAGGGCCAGCGCTATCGCTCGCTGACGGTCATCGCCGAGCGGATTACCGGGGCGCATTGGTCGGGCCCGCGGTTCTTTGGCCTGAACAAGCAAGCACGCGCCTCGCTCCCCGCGGAGACCAGTCAATGAGAGGCCGGCCAGCAACAGCGCGCGTCGGAAAGGAACCGTCCGCTGCGCGATCTACACCCGCAAATCCTCCGAGGAGAGCTCGAGCAAGAATTTAATTCGCTGCAGGCGCAGCGCGAGGCCTGTGAGGCCTTCATTACCGGCCTTCGTGGCGCTGCGGATTGCGGCGCGAGGTGATACGGTGCGTTCGTTGCCAGGATCGGGAGCGCTCAAACCAATGCCGGAACCCCAAATCGCGCAAGCGGTGCAGCTGCTCGACCTGATGCTCGAGCATTTTGCCGTCGATGGCCACTGGACGCGCGGCCATTATGATGACGGAAACGGCGGCCATTGCCTTGTCGGCGCTCTTCTGCATCTGAGCCGCAAGCATAGCCTGCCGCGGGCATCGGCGATCGCGCTCCTGCAGGATGCGATGCCCCGGCCCGGCCTTCCGCTTGTGCACTTCAACGACACCTGTTGCGGCAGCGTCTCCGAGTTGCGCTCCATCATCCTCAAGGCCCGCCGTCTGGCCGACGATCATGCGGAGCAAAAGCGGGCGGCCGCCGCGGCCAAGACCTGGCTGCTCGCCCAGATCGAGAAAAATCGGCGCGTGCGGTCGGTGGATGGCGCGGACACCGCACCGGATCAGCCGCTCGCCCCCGAACGCCTCGCCGCCTAGCGATCGACCGCAACAGCCCGCCATCCGGGGTAAGGTTCAAACGCAACCTGCCCCCGGCCATGTTTCTTAGCCGGAGCCGCGGCCGGCCCGGAATCCGGCTGGATCGTCTGATCCGATAACATGTGGATATCGCATATCGGGAAGGTAGACGGCCGAGCCGAGTCGGTGTTTCCTATGACGAGGCGATCGATCGCATTTCCCCTTGCTCGATCGTCGACCCCAAAACCCCGGTTCCCCTCAACCGGGGTTTTCTTCATGGGAACCGTGACTCTGGCTCAACCCGCGACGGCTGCACCTTCGACACCGGTTGTTGCCGCGTTATGCGCCGCCGAAATTCTCGGCCTGGCCGGATTCTCGATTGTCCCGGCGCTGCTGCCGCAGTTCATCGAGGCCTGGTCGCTGACCAACACGCAAGCCGGTTGGCTCGCGGGTATCGTCTCGGCGGGTTATATGCTCGCCGTCATCCCTCTGGTCGGCCTGACCGATCGCCGGCCGGCTCGACATATTTATCTCGCCTCCAGCGGCCTTAGCGCGCTCTCCTGCTTCGGCATGGCGCTGTGCGACAGCCTCCTCCCGGCGCTCGGATTCCGCGCTTTGGCCGGCATCGCCATAGCCGGGATGTATATGCCCGGGCTGCGGGCGCTCACGCATGGCGTCAGAGGGGCAACCCGCGCCCGCATCGCGGCCTGGTACACGAGCTCCTTCACGATCGGCGCGTCGCTGTCGTTCCTGTTCGGCCGCGTCGGAACGCTGTTGGGGTGGCGCAGCGCTTTTGTTATCGCCGGTATCCTCGGCGTCGCCGGACTCCTGATTGCCTGGGCGGCATTGCCGCGCGGGGGTTCCGGAGACGAGGAAGAGTCCCAGCCGCTGCTCGACTTTCGCCCGGTCCTTGCGAACCGGGATGTCCTCGCCCTGATGGTCGGCTATGCCGCGGCCATCTGGGGCTGCGTCGGGTTGCGGCAGTGGATTGTCGTCTTTCTTACGTTCTGCGCCGGCGATCAGGCCGCTGATCCCGCGCAGGCCTGGATTATTCTGGTGGTCGGCGCGGTGATCAATTTTCTCGGCGTCCCCGCCGGCCTGATCGGCAACGAACTCTCGATCCGTTACGGCCTGCGCACCATCGCCACCCTGGTCTTCGTGCTCTCGGCCTTTGCCGGCGGTTTATTCGGCTTCACGCCAATGCTCCCCTACATCGCCGTGCTCGGAGTTTCCGTCGTTGCCGGCTTCATCGTGCAGGGTAATTTTTCAAATCTCACTTCGGGCGTGCTTGCCGTCGCCGTCCCGCGTTACCTGGGGGCAACGATCGGGCTCTATTCCTGCATCGGCTTTGGCGCCAGCTTCCTCGGCACACTCCTGTTCGGCGTCACGCTCGACCAATTCGGCGGGACTTCGCAGCTCGCCGCCTGGGCGGTGAGCTTCGGTACCTGCGGCCTCGCGTGCCTGGCCGGTGCCGCCGCCACCATTCTCCTGCCCCGGAATATCTGGCAGCGGTGACTCGATCAGGCAGATCCGGCGACCAACAGGTTTCCGGGCCTCAGCGCAACGGCTATGCCGCCACCGGCGCGGGCGTCGGCTGCGCCTTCAACAGCAACAGCGCGACCCGCGCGCTCAGGCTGAGGCCGGCGGAGATCGCCAGCACGCCGATGCCCATGTGATCCCTCACCGAGCGGTTACTCTGCACTGCGAAAAACGTGCATTTATGGGGAGCGTCTGCCGCTGAGCCGCCATTGGCGCAATGATCAGCGGATGGCTGATCGAGTAGAACAAGTGTCCACTACCGAGTTAGTGGACATTATTGGCGCCAAACAGCGGCGAGCGAGCACGCGCCTTTGCGTGTCTGACAGATTGACAAATCGCATCGGCCAGGCGTGGAGCCGGTGTTTTCCGCTGGGCTTCTGGAGTTTGCCGCGCAGTTCGGGATGGAGGGGTGATGCATCGAGCACTGGACCGAGGTTCGTTGCGATCCGTGCGCTATCGGAACCGCAGGATTGCGCTGCGTCTTCGCGCCCTTTGAGCTCACCGGTTCTTTGCCGATCCCGAGATGGACGTGAGAGCCGGCCAGGCGCGGATCCTCACGGGCGCGACCAGCCGGCTCCGCACCCGGCCGCGACCGCCAGACTGTCGCCCTTTGCGAGATCACCGCGCCGAGCCAGACGCAGGCGCTGGCAGAGGACATGATGGGCGGCGTCGAGAAATGCGCCCCGGATGTCTGGTTCGCACGAGACTCCCCGCTGGAGGAAGGTGGATTCGAACCCCCTCGGTCCCCCTTAAGATCAAAGCTCTCCAGACTGCCCGGCACGCTTTTTGCCGACTCATATTCTTCCAATAGGTTGACCATTTGCTCGAGGGAGCGCTGCGCAAGTAGAAGCGCAAGACGGCACGTATTCGCACGGGCCACGCTGCGCCGAACGCAAGCCAAACCGGGCCACCCGCCGTGTTTTCATTTTCACAGGCGGGAACCGTCCCCGAGATAGGCGGTATTGTTGCCTGCTGGCCTGTGCCGGGAGTGCAGCGGATACAACACCTCGCGAGAGGGAAGATGCTCGCGCCTTCCTGTGAGGAGCGCCGCATCGGCCGTTAAGCTCGTACCCCTGTCCAGCAAGACTGTGTATTCGACGGCCGGGAGGTTGGCTACCGTCCCCCCAAAATAAACATCGATAACGCCTGCCGAGACCCTCACACCTTGCGTACCGCTACGGCCTGGTAGACGGCTGCGACTGTTCGCGCCCAGCCAGTGGCACTCAGGGGGTGCGTGGAGCCGATCTGCCCGCCGCACCGCTCGCCGATTCGGGGTGCCTCACCTTGCGACTCTTGTGGAGGAAGTGCAGCAAGGCCAGCCGAACCGATCAATCAGCAGCGGGTGTGCCTCGTCGTTTGGTAGTCGTAGTCTCGGACCAACGGATGAGAGGAGCCGAGAACGATGCCGCGGACCGCCATAGTCCAGATCGCAAAGGGTTCATCGCGGCGGTATTGCAGATCGGCATGATCAGCGCCGCCGCCTTGCCCTGCGACGGGCAGACCGCACCAAACAAATAGGCCGAGGCGAAGCCGAGATCTTTTGGCGCCACCGGCCGGCTGCCGGTTGCCCCCATACCCGGGGTCAAGCTGTTCTTCTGGCCAATGCGAGTCTCGTCCTGAAACCATACCTCGACTTGCACACCGGGCGCTTGCATCGCCTCGACTCGCTCTAATTGCAATCCAA
>VAZT01000776.1 GCA_005884825.1 Alphaproteobacteria bacterium | reverse complement strand
TTCTCGCTGACAATGCTACCGCCGCCGAGCCCGATCGAGAACAAATCGGGCATGCGGAAGAGGGTGCGCACCTCGCCGATCTCGACGACCGAATTGGCCTCGCGCGGAAACCCGCGGCGCAATTGCCCGACATCGGATGACGTGCCGCCAACATCGACCACCATCGCATCCTGCACACCCGACAGGAAGGCGGCGCCGCGCATCGAATTGGTCGCGCCCGAGGCAAAGCTCATGACCGGCAACGCCATTGCCATCTCGGCCGACATGACGGTGCCGTCGTTTTGCGTGATGAACAGCGGCGCCTCGATACGGCTCGCCGCGATTGCATCGCGAAACCCCGCGATCGTGACGCGCGCCAGATCGATCAGCGCGGCGTTCAGCAATGCCGCGTTCTCGCGCTCCAGGAGCCCGATCCGGCCGAGTTCGTGCGACAGC
>VAZT01000218.1 GCA_005884825.1 Alphaproteobacteria bacterium | reverse complement strand
ACCGGCGGTGTGGCTTCGGCGCTGATCACCGGCAAACGCGGCGCGATCACCGAAGAGGTCAAGCAAGCCTTTCGCGATACCGGTCTGTCGCACCTGCTGGCGATCGCCGGCTTGCACCTCGGGCTCGTCGGCGCCTTCGTGTTTTTCGTCGTGCGCGGCGGATTGGCGCTGATCCCGCCGATCGCGTTGCGCTATCCGATCAAGAAAGTCGCCGCTTGCGCGACTCTCCTCGTGCTCGCCTGCTATCTGCTGCTCTCGGGCGCCGCGATCCCGACCCAGCGGGCCTTTGTCATGAACGGGCTCGTCTTCGGGGCGATTATCATCGATCGACTGCGGATCTCGATGCGGGTGTGCGCAATTGCCGCCGCAATCGTGCTCGTCATCGACCCCTCCATCCTTGTCGGAGTGAGCTTTCAGATGTCATTCGGCGCGGTTGTCGCGTTGATTGCCGTATACGAGACCTATGGGGCGCGGCTCGGCCGGCTGTTGCACAGCCGCTCGGTGTCGGGAAAGGTGCTGGGTTATTGCGGGGGTGTGGCGATTACGACCGTGGTCGCGACATTGGGCACCTACCCCTATTCGATCTACCATTTCCACCATATCGCGCTTTACTCCCCGCTTGCCAATGTCATCGCAGTGCCGCTGAGCGCGATGTGGACATTGCCGTGGGGTGTGGTGACTTGCCTGTTGATGCCGCTCGGCCTCGAGCGGCTGGCGCTGGTGCCGATGGGCTGGGGGATCGACATCACGATCTGGGTCGCCGAGCGCATCTCTGCCTTGCCGGGCGACGTGTGGGCGACGCCACGGCTACCACCCGAGGGTCTGCTGCTGATTTCATTCGGCGGGTTGTGGCTCTGTTTGTGGCAGGGCCCTTGGCGGCGCTGGGGTATGGTCGCGATCGCCGCCGGCTTCGCCAGCATGTTGTTGACCCGGCCACCCGATATCCTGATCGCCGATGGCGGGCGGTTTGTCGCCGCGCGGGCTTCCGACGGAGACTATTTCATATCCGCCGACAGGGGCGAGAAGATCGTGCGCTCGTTTTTTGCCGCCGAGACTGGCGCGGCCTTGCAGGCCTGGCCCGCCGCTGGAACACCGGCGGCAGGCGATCTCGGCTGCGCCGGTGAGTTGTGCGTCTACGCCGCTCGGGGCCGCCGTGTTGCAATCGCTACCGGTGAAGCTGCGCTGCCGATCAGGTGTGCCGGGCTTGATGCGATCGTCAGCCAGGTGCCGGCCGGCTTTCGTTGCCGATCGATGATGCCGGTCGTCGACCGGATCGATTCATGGCGGCGCGGCGCCGTCGCGCTCTGGCTCGACCGGGACGGCATCACCGTAGAAAGCGCGAATGAAAGCCGCGGCGACCGGCCATGGGTCCCTCATCCGCGCCCGGCGCGTCGACGAGATCCGGTCGCTCCGGAGAGCGGTGAAGCCCACCCACACTTTTGACCGCGATCAGCCGAGCAGCTCGGCTTCAGACTCCCCGGACATCAGCGACCAATACCGTCGAGCAAGTTTGCGATCGAACCACGAGAACGAAGTGTCTGCCGCGTGCAGCCGTTCCGCGACAGGATCCGGGCCGATCTCGGATTCGGCGCTGCGCGGGTTTTCGCCCGCCATCATCTCGATCACCTGAAACTCGGTCTGCTCGGCGAATTTCGGGATGACGCGGAGTAGAACCGCCCGCCGCGCCTGTGCGAACATCAAAGCGAGGGGCCCGACTTCATGGCGCTCGTCGGGTAAGCCGTCGAAAAAGAGGTGCGGCGACGACTGCAAAAAGTGGCGCAGGTATTTCCAATTCCAGCTCGTATTGTAGCGCGACCGCCGCGTTACTGTCGCGGCGGTCAGCCAGGCCGGCGCGTAATTCACCGGAGCCGCCGTCGCGCCGGGAGGATCGGCAAATAATAGGCCGTTGCAAACGCGTACCGGGTAGCTTGCGAGACGCAGCCGCGACGGGTCGATCCGCGACGAGAGCTCAGGCTCTACCAGTCTGCCGTCCAGCGCGAACTCCCACCCGTGGTATGGGCACATCAGCCGCTCGGCCGAACCTTCTTCCGCCTCGCACACCGGGTAGCCGGCGTGAATGCAGACATTGCGCAGCGCATGGAGGCGGCCCCCGGCCTCTCTGGTCACGAGGATCGAGCGTCCGGCGGCATCGCAGCGAAACCAACGGCCATCCTCGGAAAGGCGCGTCTGGTGGTCGAGCGCCATTACGGACCGCTGAAAGATCCGCTCCCGCTCGGCGGCGAATACTTGGGGGTCGGAAAACAACGCCGGATCGGGCACGATTTCCCGGTCTCCGCGGAGCTGTTCTGCGAGCTCCGCAACGCTGACAGGTAGATCCATCGACGGGTCCGTTGTGAGATCTCGAGGCCGCCCTCAAACGGCCGGCGGCCGCATCAGATTGAACCGGGGTCACCAACTCCGTCAAACTTTTCTGTTTTCCGGCGGTCCCAAGCCCGCATCAAAGCTTGCCCGCGATTGTTTCAAAAGGCGTGCTGACGAAGTCCCCGATCGCAGTAATGAGGGTAACAAAGGCCATCACGACCAGCACCGCAATCAGGGTATATTCGACCGCGGTAGCCCCGTTTTGATCCGCAATCAGCCCGAGCACGGTCCCGGCCTTACCGTGGATCCGGTGCTGCGAGAGTGGCGGGCCGACCATCGCGATCTCCGTTAACAATAGGTTTAGCCGATCTTGGTGCGCAATTCGTACCAAAAGGTTAAGCCCGCGCGAGCCACCGCCCGGCTGATGTGGGCGGCTCATACCTCGGGCACCACAGTTAATCCTTCCCTAATCCACCTTCCTTATTGGTGACCTCCTCCCGCGGAGCCGTTCATCGGAGAGGCCGTGACAAGCACCGGGCCGCGCTTTCTGTACGCTCTTGGCGCCGCGCTCGACCGCGATCGCGTGTTCACCTACTGCCGGATCCTGCTTGCGGCCGAGACCGCCGTGTTTCTTTTTCTGGTTGCCGGAACCTACGGTCTGATCGTGCCGCTCGCCGGGCCCACCAGCACCGATTTCGTCAGCTTTTACGCGGCCGGAGCCTTGGCTGATGCCGGCGCGCCGGAGCTCGCCTATGACCAGGCCGCCCATGACGCCGCCGAACAGCGCGCCACCTCGGCCGGCATCGAATACCGGTTCTTCTACTACCCACCGGTGTTCCTGCTGCTGTGCGCGGCCCTTGCCCGCCTGCCGTATCTGGCGGCATTCCTGGTCTTCGAGGCGGCGACGCTCGCCCTGTGCCTGATTGTGATGCGGGAGATTTTGGGCGAGCGCGGCTGGTCGGCGATCGTCCCGGTATTGGCGTTCCCGGCAGCCTTGTGGACGCTCGGCTTGGGGCAGAATGCCTTTCTGACGGCGGCGTTGTTCGGCGCCGGCACATTGTGGGTCGACCGCCGGCCGATGCTTGCCGGGCTTTGTTTCGGAGCGCTCTGCTACAAGCCGCATTTCGCGTTCCTCGTCCCGGTGGCCTTGCTCGCCGGCCGCCATTGGCGCGCTCTCGGCGCGGCTTTCGGCTCGGCGGCAGCGCTCTGCGGGTTTTCGCTGATCGTCTTTGGCTGGGAGACCTGGCAGGGTTTTATCGCAGCCGCCGCGGGGTCGCAGGCGACTTACGCATCCGGCCGCATCAATTTCGGCGGTCTCGTCACCCCGTTCGGCGGCGTTTTGCTGGCCGGCGGAGCCCCGAATGCGGCCTATCTGGCGCAGGCGGCGGCCACACTCGGCGCTAGCCTCCTGGTGGCATTTGTGTGGCGGCGCGGCCTCCCGCTGCCGCTCCGGGGAGCGACGCTCGCCGCGGCGACCCTTGTCGCGGTCCCGGTGGCCTTGATCTACGATTTGATGCTGGCGGCAGTCGCAGCGGCATGGCTCGTCCGCGACCCGGCCGGGCTCGCCGGATGGGAAAGGGTCGCGCTCGCAGCGTTGTTCGTGCTCTCGATGATCCCGCCCGGTCTCGCCGAAGCGTGGCGCGTCCCGGCCGGGCCGATCGTAGCCTTGGCCCTCCTCGCCCTCATTGCCGCCCGCGCCCTAGGCACCACTTCTTCCGCCGAGCAAATCGCCACTACTTGAGCTGGTTCTGCCGCTGAGCCTTCGCCGCACCGCGGCCCAAAGCCTTTTGGTCCGGGGAAAGATCGATTAACATCCCGCCACGTCTCCCTTTGTTTCCCTTTCGAAAGGACACCGACA
>VAZT01000217.1 GCA_005884825.1 Alphaproteobacteria bacterium | reverse complement strand
GCCGATCAGCTCGCTTGCGCCGATCTCGTGATCCTCAACAAGACCGACCTGATTGCCCCGGAGCGTCTGACCGCGCTTCGCCGTGAGATCGAGGCGGAGCTTCGTCCGGGTCTGAAGCTCGTCAGCGCACGACAGGGCAGGGTGCCGCCACAGGTGGCGCTCGGTCTGACGGCGGCCGCCGAGAACGACCTTGCTTCCCGCCCCTCGATCCACGAGCTCGAAGCCGGGCACGATCACGACGATTTCGAGAGTTTTGTCGTGACTGCAGGCTCGGTAGAGGACGGTAACGAATTTCTTGTTCGACTGCGGTCAGCGATCGGCTTGCATGACGTCCTGCGGGTGAAAGGGTTTGTCGACCTGCCCCGTCGCGATCGCCGACAGGTCGTTCAGGCGGTCGGCGACCGGTTGCAGCAGCATTTCGATCGGCCCTGGTATCCCGGTGAAAAGCGCGAGACGCGGCTGGTCGTGATCGGCCGCAAAGGCCTCGATCGCGCCGCCATCATATCGGCGCTTGGAGCACTGGGCGGCTGAATGCACCTGCTCACAACGACACCGGGAGCGATCGCCGACGGGTCTACCGCGGTCGATCTCGCCCAGAGCCAAGGCGACATTGTACTGCTGTCGAGCGCCGATACCGAAATCGCGCTCCTCGCCTCGGCACAGAAGCGGCGCCGCGCGCAAGATCCGCGGGCACCCCGCCTTCGGCTCGCTCCGATCCCACGTCTCGGCCACAATTTTTCGGTCGACCTCTATATGGCGACGGTCGCCCGCGCGCGCCTGGTCATCGCCCGACTGCTCGGCGGCACCGCCTATTGGCCCTACGGGGTCGAGCGGCTCGTCGAAACTTGCCGCGGAGATGGCATCCCGGTGGCCCTGGTGTCCGGGGATGACAAACCCGATCCGGAGCTGGCGCAGCTCTCCACGTTGGAGCCTGAGCCAGTCCACCGGCTGTGGCGGTATCTGGCCGAAGGCGGCCCCGCCAATGCCGAAAACCTGCTGCGCTACGCCGGTTCTCTGATCGGCTACGAGCAGCAATGGGCGGAACCCGCGCCCCTGCTGCGGGCCGGGCTGTACTGGCCCGATCGGGCCCTGCCGAGCTGCCGGTTTTCGTGCACAGCCTCAAGGACGCCGAGGCGGCGAGCCTGTTGGCCGAGCTGTTCGCCACCCACCCTCCGGCCGTGATCCTGAACGCGACCGGTTTTTCCGTCGCGGCGACCGGCGGCGACGACCCGCTGCGCGCCGATTGCCCGATCCTGCAGGTCGTGTTCTCGGGCGGCGACGAGGAGACCTGGCGCACCGGCACCCGCGGGCTGGGGCCGCGCGACCTGGCGATGAATGTGGCGTTGCCGGAGATCGACGGCCGCATCCTGTCGCGCGCCGTGTCGTTCAAGGCACCGCCCACTGGACTTCCAAATGGCCGCGATCCCGAGACCGAGGCCGATCTCGTCGGCTACCAGCCGGTGGCTGACCGTATCGCGTTTGTCGCCGATCTCGCGCGCAATTGGGCGCGGTTGCGCGCGAAACCATCTGCGGAACGCCGCATCGCGGTGATCCTCGCCAATTATCCCAACCGCGACGGCCGGATCGGCAACGGTGTCGGCCTCGACACGCCGGCTTCTGCGATCGCGATCCTGCGCGCGCTGGCAGGGGCCGGCTACAGGATCTCGGACGCGCCGGACGATCCTAAAGAATTGATCCACCGTCTGCTCGATGGTCCGACCAACGGGAATCCCGGTGCTCCGGCCCAGGAGTCGCTGTCTTTCGCCGACTATTCTGCTTTTTTCGCAAGCCTGCCGATGCGCCGTGCTGATCCAGCCGGCGCGCGGCTACAACATTGACCCGAAAGCGACCTATCACGATCCGGCATTGGTGCCGCCGCACAGCTATTTCGCGGCATATGCGTGGCTCGCCGAAGAGTTCAGAGCCGACGCCGTGGTTCATCTGGGCAAGCACGGCACGCTCGAATGGCTCCCCGGAAAGGCGCTGGCCCTGTCGGCCGAATGCTTCCCGGAAACCGTGCTTGCGCCCTTGCCGCACCTCTATCCATTCATCGTCAACGATCCCGGTGAGGGGACGCAGGCCAAAAGGCGGGCTCAGGCGGTCATAATCGACCATCTGACGCCGCCACTAACCCGCGCAGGCAGCTACGGGCCAATGGCCGAGCTCGAGCGGCTGATCGACGAGTATTACGAGGCCGCGCTCGGCGATTCTCGCCGCCTCCCTGTCCTCGCCTCGGCGATCCTCGAACAAGCCCGCGCCACCGGGATAGAAGGTGATTGCGGCATTACCGCAAGTGATCAAACCGCCTCTGCGCTGCGGAAGCTCGACGGCTTTCTCTGCGAGTTGAAAGAGCTGCAGATACGCGATGGGCTACATGTTTTTGGCCGGAGCCCGGAGGGCGAGAGGCTGCACTCGCTGCTCGTCGCCTTTGCGCGTCCGGGACGCGGCACCGCGCCGCAAGACGCCTCGCTGCTGCGCGCGCTTGCCGCCGATCTCGGCCTCGGCGAGGATCCGCTGGGCGAAGATCCAGCAAAGCCCTGGACCGGGGCACGGCCTTCAGCGCTCGCCGGTCCCGGGCCGTGGCGCAGCTGCGGCGACACGGTCGAGCGCCTGGAGGCGTTGGCCTTGCGGCTCGTTGCGGGCGAAGTGGCGCCTGAAACGAGCTGGTTGCAGACCACGGCGGTTCTCGAGTGGATCGAATGGCATCTAGGCCCGGCAGTCGCGGGAAGCGGCGGGGCCGAAATCGCCGGCCTGCTTGCCGGGCTCGACGGGCGTTTTGTTCCGCCTGGGCCCTCGGGTGCGCCGAGCCGCGGCCGGCCGGAGGTGTTGCCGACCGGACGCAACTTCTATTCGGTCGACACGCGCGCCGTGCCGACGCAAGCGGCTTGGCAGCTCGGCTGGAAATCGGCGGCATTGCTGCTCGAGCGCCACGCCCAGGAATACGGAAACTACCCGGCGCGCGTCGCATTGTCGGCATGGGGCACCGCCAATATGCGGACCGGCGGCGACGACATTGCCCAGGCGTTGGCGCTGATCGGCGCGCGTCCGGTATGGGAGCGGTCGAGCGGCCGCGTGACCGGGTTCGAGATATTGCCGGCCTCGGTGCTCGACCGGCCGCGCGTCGACGTCACGTTGCGCGTGTCGGGCTTTTTTCGCGATGCGTTTCCTGGGCTTATCGATTTGTTCGATTCGGCCGCACGCGCCGTCGCTGCGCTCGACGAGCCAGCTTCGGTCAACCCGCTCGCTGCGCGCGTCGCCGAGGACCGGCACGCGCTCGAAGCCCAGGGTGTTCCGCCGCCAGAAGCCGAGCGGCGGGCCGGGTACCGCGTATTCGGGTCGAAGCCCGGCGCATACGGGGCCGGATTGCAGACCATGATCGACGAACGGATCTGGGACGATGATGACGATCTCGCCGAGGCCTATCTCGGCTGGAGCGGGTACGCGTATGGGGCGGGTTGCGAGGGGCGCTCCGAGCGTGAAATGCTCGAAGCGCGACTGGCAGAGGCCGATGCGGTGCTGCACAACCAGGATAACCGCGAGCACGACCTGCTCGACAGCGACGACTACTACCAGTTCGAGGGCGGCCTCGCCCTCGTTGTCCGACACCTCTCGGGGCGCGCGCCGGCAGTTTGGCACAACGACCACTCGCGGCCGGAGCGGCCGCGCATCCGCAGCCTGCGCGAGGAATTGGGACGCGTGGTCCGCGGCCGCGCCGCTAACCCGCGCTGGATCGCCGGCGTTATGCGGCACGGCTACAAGGGCGCCGCCGAGATCGCCGCAACGGTCGACTATCTCTTTGCCTTTGCTGCCACCTCGCGCGCAGTCGACGACGCGCATTTCGATGCGCTCTACGACGCATACCTGGCTGACGATTCGGTGCGCGGATTCATGGCCGAGCACAACCCAGCCGCCTTCGTCGAGACCAGTCGCCGCTTCCTCGAAGCAATCGACCGCGGCCTGTGGCGCCCCCGCCGCAACAGCGCCCGGGAGGATCTCAATCAATGGTGCGGGTTGTGAGCGAGCTTTGCGAAACCGAGGAGGAGGTCAACCGGCGCCACAACGAAAAGATGGCCCGGCGCAAGGCGGCGCGCGATCGCATGCTGGCGACCAAGACGGAAGAGCGCGGCCTCCTGATCGTCCACACCGGGAAGGGGAAGGGGAAGTCGACTGCGGCCTTCGGGCTGGTGTTGCGTTGCCTCGGCCACGGCATGCGGGTCGGCATCGTGCAGTTCGTCAAGGGGGTGTGGAGCACGGGGGAGCGGACCGCCTTCGAACTCTTCGGCGATCTGGTGACCTGCCGCGCCATGGGCGAGGGCTTCACCTGGGACACGCAGGACCGGGCACGCGACATCGCTGCCGCGCGCAATGCGTGGGCGACCGCTAAGGCGATGCTGTCGGATCCGGCCTACCGGCTGGTCTTGCTCGACGAGCTCAATATCGTATTGCGGTACGATTACCTGCCGGTCGACGAGGTCGTGGCGGTGCTGAAGGCGAAGCCGCGCGACCTGCACGTCGTCGTAACGGGCCGCAACGCCCGGCCCGAACTGATCGAGGCGGCCGATCTCGTGACGGAGATGACCCTTGTCAAGCACCCGTTCCGTGCCGGTGTGAAGGCTCAGCCGGGCATCGAGTTCTGATGGCGCGAGCGCTGATGCTGCAGGGGACCGGCTCGGATGTCGGCAAATCGCTGCTGCTCGCGGGCATGGCGCGCGCCTTCACCCGGCAGGGCCTGAACGTGCGGCCGTTCAAGTCGCAGAACATGTCGAATAACGCTGCGGTTACCGCCGATGGCGGCGAGATCGGCCGGGCCCAGGCGTTGCAGGCACGCGCCTGCTGCACGGCACCGATCACCGACATGAACCCGGTGCTGCTGAAGCCGCAATCCGAAATCGGGGCGCAGATCGTGTTGCACGGCCGAGTCTGGCGTGCTGCGGGCGCCGGCGAATACCGCCGGCTCGCGCCCAGCCTGTTGCCGGCAATTCTCGACTCGTTCTCTCGCCTCGCCAAGGCGGCCGATCTCGTCCTCGTAGAGGGGGCCGGGAGCCCGGCGGAAATCAATCTGCGCGACGGCGACATCGCGAATATGGGATTTGCCGAGGCGGCCGATGTCCCAGTCGTGGTGGTCGGAGACATCGAGCGCGGCGGCGTCATCGCCCAGCTGGTCGGCACACACGCACTGCTGTCGGCGTCGGAGCGCGCGCTGCTCGCCGGGTATATCGTCAACAAATTCCGCGGCGATGTCCGGCTGTTCGACGGCGGCATCGCCGCGATCACCGGCGGCACCGGAATGCGAAGCTTTGGTGTCGTGCCGTATTTTCCAGCTGCGGCCGCACTGCCAGCAGAGGATTCTCTTGTCCTTGCCCCGAGCCTCACCCAGCCAGTCCCCACCCTAACCCTCCCCCGCCTGCGTGGGAGGGAAGGGGAGGCGCGTGAGGGCAGGGGGCCGGTCCGGATCGCAGTCCCATTGCTGCCTCGCATCGCCAATTTCGACGATTTCGATCCACTCCATGCGGAGCCAAACGTTGAGATTGTCATGGTCCGGCCAGGGCAGCCGCTGCCGCGCGACGCCGCGCTTGTCATTCTTCCGGGCTCGAAGGCGACGATCGCCGATCTCGAATCCTTGCGGCGCGAAGGGTGGGACATCGACCTCCTCGCGCATCGCCGCCAGGGCGGACGAATCCTCGGCATTTGCGGCGGATATCAGATGCTCGGCCGCAGCATTGCCGATCCGCTCGGTGTGGAGGGGCGCAAACACCCCGTACCCGGGTTCGGTTTCCTCGACGTCGAGACCGTTCTGACCGGCACCAAACGCCTCGCACAAACCTCCGGGGTCGAGCTGGCGACCGGGATGCCGGTTCGGGGCTACGAAATGCACGTTGGAGAGACCGCCGGACCGGGCCTGGATCGCCCCATGTTGCGCCTGGCAGGCGGCCCGGATGGCTGCATCAGCGCCGATGGGTTGGTTGCCGGCTGCTATCTGCACGGGCTGTTCACGAGCGACCCCTTCCGCAGTGCGTTTCTGGCAGCATTGGGCGCCGATCCCGGCGTAATCGCGTACGAGCACAAGATCGAGACGACCCTCGACGCGCTCGCCGATCACCTCGGGCAGAGTCTCGACCTTTCGGCGCTCTTGGCCGCGGCTCGGCCGCCCCGCCTCAGGCGAGCAGCGTAGCGTGCATCGCAAGCCAGGCGCCCACCAACAGCCCCGCTTCGAGAAAGCAGGCGAGGCGGTAGAGCTGCAGTCCCCGCAAGATGTCGGAGACCCCGGCCCGGGCGCTGCCGTCGCCGAGCCACGGATCGGCGACCAGACCTTCGGGGTAGCGCCGCGGTCCCGCCAATGCCAGACCGAGCGCCCCCGCCATTGCGCTCTCCGGCCACCCTGCATTGGGCGAATGGTGCTTGCGCCCGTCGCGCAGCATGATCGCGAGCGCGTGACCCGGTCGCCCGTTTTTGGCGAACACAGCCGCTGTCACCAAAAGCACGCCGCTGAGCGGCGCCGGCACGGTGTTCAGAATATCGTCGGCGCGCGCCGCGGCCCATCCAAAGGCGCTGTAGCGCGGGGTTCGATGGCCAATCATGCTGTCGAGGGTGTTGGCCATC
>VAZT01000216.1 GCA_005884825.1 Alphaproteobacteria bacterium | reverse complement strand
AACGCTTTCTGGCCAACATGCTGGCCGGCGTGCTGTCGATCGACTGTGTATTGCTGGTCGTCGCCGCGGATGACGGGCCGCGCCCGCAGACCCTCGAACACCTCGACGTATTAGAGCTGATCGGGGTCCACGAGATCACCGCGGTGGTGACCAAGATCGATCGGGTCGAGCGCGGCCGGGCCGACGCCGTGGCAGCGGAGACGGGCGCGCTGCTCGCCGCGGCGGGCTTTCCGAAAGCAGCAATTTTCCCGGTGTCTAGCCGCACCGGCGAGGGGATTTCCGCTCTCGCCGGGCATCTGCAAAAAAGCGCGCATGCCGCTCCTCGCAGCCGGGCGACGGCTTCCGCATCGGGTCTGTTCCGGATGCCGATAGACCGGGCCTTTACCCTGCCCGGGATCGGGCTCGTCGTCACCGGCACGATCGCCGCCGGCAGCGTGGCGACGGGTGATCGGCTCGTGCTCAGCCCGCAGGGCACACCCGTGCGGGTCCGTGGATTGCACGGACACAATCGTCCCATCGAGGCCGCCGCTACCGGTGGGCGGTGCGCGATCAATCTTGCCGGTTCTTTTCCGGAGGGCGGCGAGCCGCGTCGCGGGGACTGGATCCTCGCTGCGGAACGGCACGCGCCGACAACGCGGCTCGACCTCTCATTGCGCGTCTCGCGCTTTGCCGAGGCTCCGCTGCGCGACGGGCTGCCGGTCCACCTGCACCTCGGCACGACAGACACTGTCGGTCGCGCCGCGGTGCTCGGGTCGCGGGAAATTGCTCCTGGCGAGAGCGGTTTCGTGCAGCTCGACCTGGAGCACCCGCTGGGTGCGCTCAGCGGCGACCGGGCAGTGTTGCGCGATCACGCCGCCCGGCACACGCTGGCGGGCGGACGCGTCGTCGATCCGTTTGCGCCGCGCCGAGGGCGACGGCAACCCGCGCGGCTCGCGGTGCTGGGGGCGCTTGCCACAACAGACCCGGCGCGAGCGTTGGCTCGGCTGCTCGCCGTCGAGGGTGAGGTCGATCTGGCCCAATTCGCCTTGGCGCGCAACTTGGCGCCGAGCGAACTCGACCGACTGACCGAGACGGGCGAATTTCTGTGTATCGGACCAGCGCGCGCTCCGATCGCATTGACCCCGGAGCGGTTAGCTGCGCTGGGCGACAAGGTGGCCGACGCGCTCGGCGCCTGGCATCAGGCGCAGCCCGATGCGCTGGGGCCGAGCCGGCCGGTATTGATCACGCAATTGCGCGGGGCGGCTCCCGAGGCGGCGCTCGAGGCGGCGCTCGACGCTCTTGCCGGCGCCGGCCGCGTCGTGCGCCAGGGCCCGATATGGCGTTTGCCCGAGCACCAGCCTCGGCTGACCCGGTCGGATGAGCGGCTCTGGGAGCGTGTTCACCCGCTGCTCGCCGCCGCGGATCTCCGGGCGCCGCGAATTCGTGAGCTGGCCGTCGCGCTCGGGCTTACGCCCGAAGCGGTCGAGCGCTTCCTCAGCCGCGCCGAGCGGCTGGGCCGGGTCGCCCGGGTCGCCGACAACCGGTTCTTTCTGCCCGAGACCCTTGCAACTCTCGCGGAAATCGCGCGCGAGCTCGCCGACAGCTCGCCCGACGGCACATTCACCGCAGCGACCTTCAAGGACCGTTGCGGTGTCGGCCGCAATCTGGCGATCCAGATCCTCGAATACTTCGATAAGGCGGGGGCGACACGACGGATGGGCGATACGCGCATCGTGTTGCGCGGCAGCGAAGTATTTGCCTGACTGTGAACCGGCAGACGCTTCGAGCTTTGATCCGGCGCAAGGAACCTGCAAATATCGGCCTCGGAAGAGCATCGGGTCCGGTGACTCGCGCGGGCTTCAAACCCGTTGGAGGGCGCCAGGCGTCCTCGGTAGGTTCGACTCCTGCCTCTTCCGCTCCCCCGCCGTCCCCATGTGTTCCAGCCCGCCCCAAAGGTTTCGCTAAAATACGCCGTTAGTCGCAGGGGTGATGTGACCGTCATCTGCAGTTGCTAGTTGCGAGGCGCCCTAAGCAACTCGATTTACCAGGTTTTCGGCTACATCAGCTGAAAGGGTGAGCTTGCCGGTTATTGGAGCATCACCGTTCTCGCTAACTGTCGGATCATCTTCCGTTTTGAGGAGGGCGACGCCACGGATGTTGATTTGATCTATTACTACTAGAGAACAGGAGGGTTGACCATGACAATAAAAACCCGCCGCACCCGGGCCTGTCGGTGCGGCACGACTACATAGACCCGCTCGGTCTGACGATCACCGAGGCTGCAGAGGCATGACGCGGCAGACCCTCAACATCTGGTCAACGGCAAGAGCGGCATTTCGACGGACATGGCAATCCGTCTCGACAAGGCATTCGGCGGCGGCGCCGAAACCTGGCTGCGGCTGCAAATGACCTACCACCTCGCGCAAGCCCGCCAGCACGAAGCCGACTTCGACGTCAAGCCAGTATCCCGGCGCAAGCTGCACGAACTGCACGCGTGACAGCGCAGTGGGCAACCGGCGCGAGACCTCGTTCGAATCACGGCTGAAACGCGCGGTCCTCGGTCGGGCAGCCCATCACCGTCGGCCACGCGAAGAGGCTCGGCTCAAAGGCCCTGGGTCGGGGTGCCGCCGCGGTCGAGATCGCGCCAATCGGCGTCGATGAACACGTGCGAGTCGGATTGCAGTCCTGTTCTGTATAGACACCGCTCGCCGTCTCGAACTCGAAGGTGCCAGTCCCGGCCCCGATCAGGAAGGCCATCCCGGACCAAACCATTGCCTGCAGTCGAGAAGCGACGCCGCTAAGCACGCGTGGGATCGCAATCAAAGGAAAAGCACCCACCGGTGGCACGGGAAAGGTGCGGACTGAGCGGACGCCGCCGATTCAGCGCCGGCGCGGTGGTGCCGGCCCAGCAAATCCAAAGGTATCGTTGCACGAGGCAGTCATCGCTGTTAGATAGAATTGAGAGTACGGGATAGGACGCTCAGGTTTGGGGGGGAAATGCAGACACCGCGCATTCGAAGGTCGAGCGCAATCCTCCGGTCGGCAATAATGGGCGGGTGGTTCGTGTTGACCGCGGCGCTGCAGCCTGTCGATTCGCGGGCGCAGCCCTACATCGGCGCGGAGGGCGGATGGACTACATTGCCCGATCAGAACGACAACATCTTGAACGTGACCTCGGTCACGGCCCGCTTCAACAGCGGCTTCGATGTCGGCGTTCGCGGCGGCTGGGAGTGGGGCCCGTTGCGCATTGAAGAAGAATACAGTTATCGCCGGAACGGCGCGCGGGACATTGTGGGAAATAAATTCGTAATCAGTGGAATCGGTGGCAAACGGGCTCAAAATCCCGGGTATTGGGCAGCTCTTCAACAACAGCAGCTGGCAATTTGGCTATCAGGGTATAGCCGGGATCCGATACAATCTCAGCCCGACCTTCACCCTCGATCTCGACTACCGCTATTTCGCCACGATCGCGCCGACGTACAACATTCCGCGGACCAATCTGCGTTATCGCACGGGCTACTATACGAACAACTTTGTCGCCAGCCTTATTTACCGATTCGCTCCACCGCCGCCCCCGCCTCCTGTTCCGGTCGAAGCGCCTGCGCCATTGCCGCCGGCGCCTCAAGTCTTTCTGGTGTTTTTCGACTGGGATCGCGCCGATGTGACCGCTGCTGGGATGGAAGTCGTGAGACTGGCGGCGAACGCCTACAAGGCCGGCGGTTCGGTACGCCTCCAGGTAACCGGGTACACCGATCTTTCGGGCTCCGCCGGCTACAATCAGCGGCTTTCGGAGAGACGCGCCAACAATGTCGCCAACGCAATGGCCAATTTAGGTGTCATGCGCAGCGACATGGCGGTCACCGGCCGCGGCGAGAACGACCCGCGCGTGCCGACCCCGAAGGGCGTGCGCGAGCCGCAGAACCGGCGTGTCGAGATCGGCTTTTCGTAGGGATCGACCACGGCGCGTGCGGCGCAGCGTCCGGTTGGGATCATTACGGCGGACGCGACGAACAATTCCCGGCGTTAACAGCAGGTCTGCCGCGGGTTTCGGTCGCATCCCCATTACCGTGGAATCATATACATAGCTGGAACTCTCGCTTATCCGGCGCCGTTTAGGCGTGTTCGGCCGGAAAGGTCCCCGATGCTGCCAATATCCGCCGTCTTTCAGGTCGCTGATATGCTGGGCGATGCGATTGCGCCCGTTCGCGAGCCGCTGAGCGCAGAGCAGCTGATCGCTCTGGCACGCCGCCGCACCGGGCTGACCGAATTTGGCGAAACGGCCTTCCTGGATCCGCTCCAAAAGCTTCTGCGCGCCTGCTACGAGGATGCAAATTTAAGCGTGGTCGGACGGGCCGCGACCCGCTGGGACGTGGTGCGGTTCCTGTCGAACCTGCTTCGGCTCTTTGATGAAGAGGAGAGGGTGCCCGAAATTCTCGCTCTTCCGGTGGAGCGGCCGATCTTTATTTCGGGGCTCCCCCGCTCGGGCACGACCTTTTTGCACAGCTTGTTGGCCGAGGATCCCGCCAATCTGGTGCCGCGCGTCTGGCAGCTGATCCAACCCTATCCGCCGAGAAATGTCGGATCCGGGCCCGACCGCCGTGCCCGGCGCGTCGGCCGCCAGCTGAGGCTGTTCGGCTTGATGGCGCCGGATTTCCGCCGTATGCACCCGATCGACGCATGCTCGCCGCAGGAATGTTCCGAGATCACCGCACATGTCTTCGCGAGCCTGCGCTTCGACACGACCTACCGTATTCCAAGCTACCGCCGCTGGCTCGACGAAACCGGACACCTCGAGGCCTATCGCTTTCACAAACGCTTTTTACAGCACCTCCAGCATCAGATTCCTGATGGCGGGCGCTGGGTGCTCAAATGCCCCGACCATGTTTTCGCGCTCGATGCGATAAGGGCGGTCTACCCGGACGCTCGCCTGGTCTTTGTTCACCGGGACCCGCTTGCGGTTCTCTTGTCGGTGGCTCGGCTGACCGAGACCCTGAGGCGGCCATTCACCCGCCGCAGCGACAAGGCCGAGATCGGTCGTCAGGACAGCGACCGTTGGCTGGCGGCGACCGAACTTATGATTGCCGCTGCGCAGAAGCAGCGCTTCGCGGAGCCGATATTTCACGTGCAATACCTAGACCTGGTTCGGGACCCGGTCGGTACCGTGGCGACGCTGTACGGTCATTTCGGCGACACGCTGCACCCCGACGCCGCGGCCCGGATCAGCCGCCTGGTCGAGGCGAAGCCGAACGGCGGCTACGGCGCACACGGTTCTCGGCTCGAGGAATACGGCCTCGACGCTGCACTCGAGCGCGAGCGCTATGCAAGATACATGGCGCATTTCGGGATTCAGCCGGAACCGCAAAGGCGCTCGACGCAGTCCGCGAGGTCTTCGCCAATTCTCGCCGCGCCGCGATCCGCCAAGCCGGTCAAATGACACGGTTCGGGCGCATCGCGGGCATCAGCTCAGGCGGCCCGGTGGTCAGCGCGCCATCAAAACCGGGAGCTGCGCCTCCATGATGATGTGCCGGGTACCGCCGCCGAAAATCATCTGGCGGATGCGGCTCTGCGTGTAAGCGCCCTTCAGCAAGAGATCGGCACCAGCCGCCATCGCTTCTTTCAGAAACGACTCGCCCTGGGCCTTCTGCCGGCCATAGGCCGTCCGGATGCTGACATCCATGCCGTGCCGTTCGAGGGTACGCGCCAGTTCTTCGCCGTCGGGGCCGGGCTCAGGCATATGTTGCGGGCCTACCGTAACGACAACGACCTTGCGCGCTTGCTTGAGGAACGGCATTCCCATCGCCACCGTGACGGCGGTCTCGGTACTGCCGTTCCACGCGATCGCGACGACCTCGCCCAGGGTCGGCAGGCTGCGCTTTGGCACCATCAGCACCGGGCGGCCGCTCTCGAACAAGGCATCTTCGAGGGTGGCTTCGGCGATCGAGGCGAGCTTTTCGGGCTGCTCGACTACGATCAGATCGAAGACCCGGCCGATCATCCCGACGACGGCGTTCTGCCGCCCATCTTCCTCCCGCCAGGAGGCGGTCGGGCCGTTGTGTCCCGCCGGCACCGGATCGAGCGGGACGCCTTTTGCATTCATGAAGTCGCGAAACAGCCGGCGCGCCTGGTCGCGGCGCTCATGGCCCTCGCGCTCAAGGGTACGATCGACCTCCGACGAGATCGAAAATCCCATTTCGCCGCCGAACACCACCGCGTACTCGGTCGTGAGGCTGTGCAATCCGACAACATGGCTGTTGAAGCGTTGCGCAGCCATGAAAGCGGTGTCGAGAACCGGCCCGGCATTGCCGTCGCCGACTACGGTTAGCAGATTCTTCATCGCGCGCTCCACTGCCCTCGCCCGCCCCGATCGGAGCGGGGTCTTTAACGAACGATACACGATTGTGTAATGCTTTGCGAGAGCAGCCGGGTGACGGCCGGCGTGCCTCCGTTTAGATTTGCTTGGCACGGATTGGAAAGCGGAGGCCGAGCACGGCGGCTACTACCAAGCGGTCGCCACGGGGGTTTACCGTCAGCACGGCCTTGAAGTCACGTTGCGGCAGGGCGGGCCGCAGGTCAATCACGCGCAACTGCTCGCCGCCGGCCGGCTCGACTTCAACCTTGCGCCAAACTCCTTCATTCCGCTGAATTTCGTGCAGGAGAAAATCCCGCTGGTCGCGGTCGCGGCAATTTTCCAGAAGGACCCGTCTGTGCTGATCGCCCATCCCGGGCAAGGCAACGACAGCCTCGCCGCGCTCAAAGGCAAGCCGATCATGATCGGCTCCGACACCCGCATCACCAGCTGGGTTTTCCTCAAGAGCAAATTTGGCTACACCGACGACCAGATCAGGCCCTACACTTTCAGCGTTGCGCCGTTTCTCGCCGATCCCAACACCGTCCAACAGGGCTATCTATCGAGCGAACCGTTCACGATCGAAGCCCAGGGGGTGAAGCCGGTAGTCCTGTTGCTCGCCGACGCCGGTTATTCGAGCTATGGATCGCTGATCCAGACCTCCGACAAGCTGGTGCGAGAAAAGCCCGATCTCGTGCAGCGCTTTGTCGACGGCAGCATCGAGGGCTGGTACAGCTATCTTTATGGCGATCCGGCGCCCGCCAACGCGATGATCAAACGCGACAATCCGGAGATGACAGACGCATTGCTGGCCTATGGCATCGCCAAGATTAAGGAGTACGGCATCGTCGACAGCGGCGACGCCAAGATCGACGGCATCGGAGCGATGACCGAGGCGCGCTGGCGCGAGTTCTTCGACACGATGGCGAATGCCGGCATCTACCCCAAGGATCTCGACTTCCGCAAGGCCTTCACGTTGCAGTTCGTCGACAAGAAAGTGGGTATGAAGCCCTGACGGAAAGGCTGTCGCCGGGCCTCCTGACGCAATCGCAGGCAACGAATTCGCTTGTCGCGTTGCGCGCCGTCAGCAAGCGGTTCGCCTCGGGGGTGACGGCGCTCGACGGGATCGATCTCGACATACATCGCGGCGAATTTTTGAGCCTACTCGGGCCCTCCGGCTGCGGCAAGAGCACCTTGCTGCGCATCATCGCCGGACTGAGCGAGCCGAGTTCCGGCGTCTGCCGCCTGTTGCTCGAGACGGACCGCGCCGGGAAGATCCCGGCGGGGCGGATCGGCTTCGTGTTCCAGGACCCGACCCTGATGCCGTGGAGCACTGTCGTCGACAACGTGCTGTTGCCGTTCCGTCTCGCCGGACTCATCGGGTCCGGGGAGCGCAAGCGGGCCGTCGCGGAGATCCAAGCGGTCGGCCTCGCTGGGTTCGAGCGGGCCTATCCGCGGCAGCTATCCGGCGGTATGCGGATGCGCGTCTCGATCGCCCGCGCGCTCGTCACCGAACCCGACCTGCTGCTCCTCGACGAGCCCTTCGCCGCTCTCGACGAGATCACTCGGATGGCGCTCAACGACGATCTCATGCGCCTTTGGGAGAGCCGCCGGCCGACGGTCGTCTTCGTGACCCACAGCGTCTTCGAATCGGTCTATCTATCGACCCGGCTCGCGGTAATGACGTCGCGCCCCGGCCGTATCGCCGCCGAGTTGCCGATCGACCTGCCGCGGCCGCGGCAACAGGCGCTGCGCACCTCACCGCGCTACACCGCGCTCTGCGTTATGGTGTCGGAGCAGCTCGTGAGAGCGATGGCCCCGGAATCCGCCGGATCGAAATGACGCCGCGCATCACCTTCACACGCTTCGCTGCGCTCAGCACGCTTTCCCGCGGTGCGGGAGAGGGGCTACAGCCTGTGCAGCTCAAAGCCCCTCTCCCACACTGCGGGAGAGGGCGGACCAAGCCCGCAGGGCTTGGTGGGTGAGGAAAGCGCGGGCCGGAGATGCGACAGCTGCGATTGCATTTCTGGCGCACCGCCGCGCCGCTCGCGGTGGGCGCGGTTTTGCTCGCCTTATGGGAAATTGTCGTCCGCGCCGAGGGCATACCGCCTTACATTCTGCCTGGGCCAGTGCTAATTGGAGAGACCCTGTGGACCGACGGGCCGAGCCTTATGGGCTCGCTGCTGGTGACCCTGCGCATCACTCTGGTGGCACTCGCGGCGGCGGCCATTCTCGGCGGCGCGATCGCGCTGTTGTTCTCGCTCTCGCGCATCCTCGCGCTGAGCCTTTTTCCTTACGCTGTGATCTTACAGGTGACGCCGATCGTCGCCATCGCGCCGCTGATCATCATCTGGGTGCGCGAGCCTTTCCTGGCGCTTCTCGTCTGCGCGTGGATCGTCGCGTTCTTCCCGATTGTCGCGAACACGACGGTCGGGCTCAACAGCGCCGACCGCAATTTGCTGGCCCTCTTCCGGCTCTATGGCGCCTCGACCGGCAAGACATTGCGGTACCTGAAATTGCCGACGGCGCTGCCCTACTTCCTCGCTGGGCTGCGGATCAGCGGCGGCCTCGCCTTGATCGGCGCTGTCGTCGCCGAGTTCGTCGCCGGTACCGGAGGCACCGAGACCGGCCTCGCCTTTCGCATTCTCGAAGCCGGTTACCGCCTCGCGATCCCGCGCCTCTTCGCCGCGCTCTTTTTGCTGTCGATGACCGGCATCGTCATTTATCTCGTCCTCGATTTCGTGTCGCGCCTGCTATTGCGGCACTGGCACGAAAGCGCCATCGCGGAGGAAGAGGAATAACGCGGGCGCGGATCGGCTCACTGACCTTGCGTCAGCCCGATGTGAAAGCTGAGGATCAGGCTCGGCGCCGCCGCACTCTGCGGAAACGTGTTCTCTGGGTATGAAGGGATGCCCCAGGTCTCGACGGTGAGGTTGCCTTCTGCCGCCACGGTCAGCACGGTGTAGTTGAACGTGTCCGGCGAATAGAAGTCGACCGGCGAAGGGGTTGCCGCAGCATCGGGGTCCCCTTCGCGGAAGACGGCGTGAAGTCCGGGGAAGCTTGCCGGAAGACCGAGCGGGGGCTGGCCTCGACTGACTTGCCGTTCGTTGGCCCGGTTTGCCGCGATCTGGATCGCAGCCAAGCTGTGGTCGGCGAATTTGTCAGGTCCGCCGGCGCCGATTGGACCCGTGACCACTTGGAAAGCGTCGGTCAGCAGCGCCTTGCTGTTGGGATCGCCGGGGTTCGTCAGGTACTGCAATTGCGTGACACGCGTTTGGTGGTCGTCGGTCGTCAGGAACACGACATGACCGATGCGGTGGTCGGCAATGAATTTCAACAGGCGATCGCGCTCCGCCCGGTATCCGCCCCACCAGGATTTGCCGTCCTGCACCGGCGCGCCGCCGACCTGATCGATCGGCGACGAGATCGCGACGAACTTCCACGGGATGCGATCCTGCTGCGCCTGCAGCAATGTCGTTTCGAGCCACTGCAGCTGTGTCGCGCCGAGCATCGTGCGCTCGGGGTTGTCCGCCCGGCTTCCGACATCGTCGATCGCGCGGTTGCCGGCCAGTTTGGCGAGTCGGATGTCGCGATAGCTGCGATCGTCGGTCTGGATATAAATGCTGTTGGCGCCCCATTGCTGCGCGAAATAAAGCTGCAGTGTGCCGTTGCTGCGCAGGTCGGTAGGCGCACTCACCTGCGGACCGATCAGAGCGTAGCCCGTCATCGGACTGCCGAGGATTGCGGCGCGCGTGGGATGGTAGTCGAGATAGGATTTCTCGATCGTCTGAAACGCCACGGTTTTGTTGTGGTAACGGCCGGTATTGTTCACGTCGAAAGCGGGGTCCGGAGTGCCTTGCGGCGCAGCGGGCGGCGCGCCGCCGGATTGCAGCGATCGGTTGCCTAGCTCGTGGTTGTCAAGCAACGTGTAGCTGGCGGTCGCCGCGAACATCGGTTGCAGGCTCTGCTGACCGGATCTGCTCGGTCGGCCGGTCGGGTCGACGCCGAGAACGTTGTTCAGGTATTTCTGATTGTAAGCGGTCAGCGCAGTGGCGAGAGTTGCGGCGTCGGTGGTTTCACCGGTCACAACCGGCACGGCAGGCGAAGCAAGGTCCGCCGTCTCGTACATCGTATCGCCGATAAAGACGAAAAAGTTGGGCTTATGCGCGGCGATGGCGCCGATCGAGAGGTAGGGCCGAAAGCGGCCGTCGGCATCGCCGCTGAAAGCAAACCTGACCTCGGCCTTTTCGTTCGGCGCGGGAGCTGTCGTGAACTGGCCCGTGGGGCTCGCACTGCCATCCGGCGCTACAAAGCGGTAGAAATAATGAGCATTGCCGGCGAGGTCTGTCGCGGCAAGCTTAATCGTGAAGTCGGCAGCAGCGCTTGTGGCGCCAGTGCGGGTCTCTACAATGTTGGCGAACGAGGCATCGGTAGCGATCTGAGCCTTCAACTCGATCGGGGCGCCACCGTTTTCGGCGCGGGTCCACAGGATCACTTCGCTGGCGGACGGATCGCCCGCCGCCACACCATCGAATAAGACCTCCGCCCGAGCGCCGGGGACCGGGAGGGCTAGGAGTGCCGCGGTGACAACCGCAAGACTGAGTGCGCGGGAGGGCATATTTAAGCGGCGTCCGCTACCGCAACGGGGCTGGACAACGCCAGCTTATAGGTCTCCCGCAGCCCGAGTGTCGTAACAAAAGAGACCGCCGCCGCGGCCATCAGCAAAGGCCGGGGAGAGGTCGTATTGGCTGCGCTGGATCGTATAGACGGCGACCACTGGCGTCACCCCGCCGAGAACAGCCATTCCCGTGTTGTAGCCGACCGAGAGCACGGTGCAGCGAACGCGGTCCGGCACCAGCTCCACCATCGCCGCCGGAACGGTGCCTCCGAAACACGCCACCAGCACCGCAAACCCGATCTGAGCCGGGAGCACCAGCGCGATTTCGGGATGATGCAACATCCAGAACAACGGCCACGCCAGCACGAAGAGTCCTCCGGTCGCCGCCAGCAATATGGGCTTCCTGCCGATGCGGTCAGACAATGCGCCGATCAGCGGAATCAGGACCAATGACACCAGCATCGCGACAGTGTTGATGTCGAGCGCCGTCGATTGGGCGATGTGGTCGACCTGGCGGATGTAAGTCGTGACATAAACGAACCCCATATAAAAGCTGACGGCGAAGGCCGCATTGAGGCCGATGAGCCGCAGTATCGAGCCCCAGCTTTCAATTGACGACTGACCGAGGAGCGTTGTCACCGCAGCACCGACGGCCGAGCCCAACAACGTCCCCGCGCTGGCACCGAGCGGAGCAAAACTGCCCAGAAAGCCGCGACGCCGAGCAGTCGAGCCTTCGACGACAAAGATGGCCGATGTCGTAAATTCGCCGCCAACCGACAACCCCTGAAGCAGGCGCAGCAGCACCAGTGACAACGACGCCCAAAGGCCGATCTGCTGGTAAGTGGGCAGAACCCCGATCAGGAAGGTCGGGATCGCCATCATCCCGACCGAGATCGTCAATGCCAGCTTACGCCCCTTCTTGTCACCGATATAGCCGAAGAGAATGCTGCCCAAGGGGCGCATAAAGAAGCCCGCGGCGAAGACCCCAAATACCGCAATCAGAGAGGTGGTCCGGTCTCCTGTAGGAAAGAAATTGCGTCCGATGATCGCGGCGAAATAGCCGTAAATGCTGAAGTCATACCATTCCATGACGTTGCCGGCGATGCCGGCAACGATAGCGCGGCCTTGTCCGCGAATAGTCTGCTGATCCATCCGAATCTCGCGAAAAGGGCACCCGACCGGTGCAGGGCGCCGCCGATTGATAAAGTTCAGCCGCGCCCGACAAACGGCATTTTGGTCGCCATCACGGTGAGGAACTGGACGTTGGCTTCCGGCGTGACGGTCGCCATGAACACGACCGCGCGAGCGACGTTCTGCACATCCATTGTCGGCTCTTCGATGACCGTGCCGTTGGCTTGCGGCACGCCGCGCTGCATACGCTGGGTCATCTCTGTCAGTGCGTTGCCGACGTCGATCTGGCCGCAGGCGATGTCGTATTTGCGGCCATCGAGCGAGGTCGATTTGGTGAGGCCAGTAATTGCGTGCTTGGCCGAGGTGTAGGCGGCCGAATTCGGCCGCGGCGCATGTGCCGAGATCGAGCCGTTGTTGATGATCCGCCCGCCCATCGGCTGCTGGTCCCTCATGATCCGGAATGCCTCCTGGGTGCACAGGAACGAGCCGGTCAAGATCGTGTCGATGACCGCCTTCCAGCGCTCGAACGGCAATTCCTCGATCGGCGCGGCGGCGCCGAACCCGGCATTGTTGAACAGCACGTCTAGCCGCCCAAACCGCTCCTTTGTCTTGGCGAAGATGTTCTTGATCGACGCCGGGTCGGTGACATCGGTCGGCACCGCCAGGACCTGCCCGCCGAAACCCTCGATCTCGTGCGCCACCTCCTGCAAACGGTCCACCCGCCGCCCGCCGATCACCGCGGCAAAACCCTCCTTCGCCAGCGCGATCGCCGCCGCCTTACCGATCCCACTCCCCCCGCCGGTGACGAGGGCGACTTTTCCGTTCGAGCTCATGCGACTGTCTCCTTCTCCAGAAAACGGGAACGATAGCAGTTTGGCCGCCGCCGTACGGACGAAATTACAGCGTCACGGGACAATTCCGCGCACCGCCCACGCAGTCGCGGTGAGCGAACGCGGACCATCGGGCGCGCCGGAGAGAAAGGCGGCGCGGACGCGATCCTCGATCAGCTGGCGCCGCTCGGGCGGCAGACCTTCGACATAGGCGCCGACCGGGCCCTGACCGGCGAGCAGCGGCTCCCAGTAATCGGCGAAATCGGCGTATTCCATGCGGATCGTGATCGAGCCGCGCTCGACCTGGATGAGCCCGGAAGCGCGCCACAGCACCGGCATCCCGTCGGGCAAGGCGAGCGGGCCCGAGAACAGCCGATCGCGCGCCGCCCCGGCACCCGGGTCGAGCCCGGCCGCGGTGTCCCAGAAGAGGCGCTGGAAGACGAGCCCGCCGCGAAAATCCCATACTGCCGCGCCAACAATACCTCCGGGCCTTACCACCCGCCGCATTTCTCGCACCGCCTGCGCCGCGTCCGGGACGAAATTCAGCGAAAGTTGCGCGAGAGCCGCCGCGAAACTGCTGTCTGCGTAGGGCAGGCGGCAGGCATCGCCGACGGCGAAACCGATGCCGGCGCCAGCTGCACGCGACCGCGCGAATGCGACGTAGGGGGCGGCGATATCGATGGCGGCGACCCGATCCGGCGCTCCGCGTTCGGCCAAAGTGAGGGCGAGGCTCCCGGTACCGCAGCCGACATCGAGCACGCAGCCCTGATCCGCTGGCCGTGCGAACTCTGCAAAATGCCCGGCGAGCCGCCGCGACCACCGCCCGAGAAACCGCTCGTAGGCGGCCCCGTCACTCGCCAGGTATGTTGAAGGCCATGTGCCGGTCACCGGGCCGGCCCTCACCCCAGCCCTCTCCCCGCCTGCGGGGCGAGGGAGTAGGCTCGTACAACGGAGAGCGAGTTGACCATGTCCGAGACGATCGAGCTGAACGGGAGGCGGTACCGGAAGCCGCAGCGGCCGACCGTGGTCATCTGCGTCGACGGGTGCGACCCCGAATATCTCGAGCGCGGCATTCCGCAGGGCATCTTTCCGACAATAGGCTCTTTCCGCCGGGAGGGTTATGTCGGAACGGCGGATGCCGTCGTGCCGACCTTCACCAACCCGAACAATGTCTCGATCGTGACCGGAGCGCCGCCTTCGGTGCACGGGATCGCCGGCAATTATTATCTCGACCGCGACAGCGGACGCGAGATCATGATGACCGACGAGAGCCTGATGCGCAGCGAGACAATCCTCGCGCTGATGGCGCGGGCCGGCGTCAGGACGGCGGCGGTCACCGCCAAGGACAAATTGCGCAAGTTGCTCGGGCGCAACCTCGAGGGCATCTGCGTTTCTTCGGAATATGCCGATGCCGAGATCGAAGCGCTCGTCGGGCGCGGCAGGCCCGACATGTACTCGGCGGACCTGTCGTTGTTCGTGCTCGATGCCGGGGTCGCGCTTCTCGAGCGCGGGATGGCCCGGCTGCTTTACCTGTCGCTTTCGGACTATGTGCAGCACGCGCACGCGCCCGGAGCGCCGGAAGCGGATGCTTTTAACCGGGCGATTGATGACCGCGTGCGGCGCTTTGTCGAACTGGGCGCCGTCGTCGGTCTCGTCGCCGATCATGGCATGAGCGACAAGGCGCGGCCGAATGGCGAGCCCAATGTGATTTTCCTCGAAGACGAACTCAACCGCCGTTTCGGGGCCGGAGCGGTACGGGTGATCTGTCCGATTACCGACCCGTTCGTGCGCCATCACGGCGCCCTCGGGTCGTTTGTCCGCGTCTACGCGCGACGCGCCGCGGAGATTCCCGCTCTGATGGCCGCGAGCGCGGAATTGCCGGGAGTAGCGCTGGCGCTCGACGCGGCAAATGCCGCGCAGCAGTTCGAATTGCCGCTCGACCGGTCGCGGCCGCTGACCCCGGAATGCCGTAGCATCGCCGCGGCTCGCCGGCTGCGCAATTACGACATTTTCGACCTCGCGCTGAACGGCGTCGAGTAGAGCTACATTGGCGGCTTCACGCCGTCCTTTTCGGCCGTGACGCGGGCCGCGGTCAGAGAGCCGTCGGGCTGCTTCTGAGCCACGATGAACACCGCCGCGCCGGGTTTCAATAGGCTCAGGTCGCCCGAGCCATAACCGAAAATCGGCGTATCGGGTCCGACGACGAGCTCCGACTCGGCCCCCTTGTAGGTGACCTTCAGGGTTTGGCCTTGCGGGGCGCCGGTGACGCCGGACACGGTGGCGTTGGTCATGAGGCTCTCCGGGGCGAGGTCCCAGGCGTAT
>VAZT01000215.1 GCA_005884825.1 Alphaproteobacteria bacterium | reverse complement strand
GGGCGGATCGTCGTCGACGTTACTGGTTGATACTTCGGGAATTCTCGGACCCGTCCGCGCGTTGGCGGGTCATGAAGAACACTGAATTACGTCGCCGAACGATCAGCGTTGCTCAACGAGGCCAGATCGTCCAGCGCGTCATCGTCGATGGTTGGACGAGCGCAGAAGTCGCCGCCGCTTTTCGCGTGCCGAGGCGGGTCGTCGAGGTCTGGGTGGCCGATTTCCGCCGGCACGGTATGGCTAGTCTTCGCCAAGATCCCGGAGGGACAATCGCCGCGGAGATGGTCCGCTCTACGATATGGCGCCCGGTGCGGGCGATGTGGCGCAAACTCTTGGTTGGCCTTCACGGGTCTTTAGCGTCCGA
>VAZT01000214.1 GCA_005884825.1 Alphaproteobacteria bacterium | reverse complement strand
TCAAGTCACCGGTTGCGGAAGGCTGGCTTACGCTTGTCGATGAAGGCGGCCATGCCTTCCTTCCGGTCCTCGGTGGCAAAGGTCGAATGGAACAGCCGCCGCTCGAAACGCACCCCCTCGGCGAGGGTTGTCTCGTAGGCGCGATTGACCGCTTCCTTAACCATCATCGCGATCGGGCGAGACATGCCGGCGATCCGCTCGGCTATCTTGAGCGCCTCGGAGAGCAGCTCGGCCGCGGGGACTATGCGGCTGACGAGCCCGGCGCGTTCCGCCTCCGGCGCGTCCATCATGCGGCCGGTGAGGCACAGATCCATCGCCTTCGCCTTGCCGACAAACCGGGTGAGACGCTGGGTCCCTCCCGCCCCGGGGATCGTTCCAAGCGTGATCTCCGGCTGGCCGAACCGCGCGGTATCGGCGGCAATGACGATGTCACACATCATCGCAATCTCGCAGCCGCCGCCGAGCGCAAAACCGGCGACTGCAGCAATGACCGGTTTGCGGCATTGCCCCACCCGCTCCCAGCCGCGGGTGATGAAATCCTCGCGGTAAATCTCGGGATAGCTCTTCGCCACCATCTCCTTGACGTCGGCGCCGGCGGCGAAGGCCTTCTCGTTTCCGGTCAGCACGATGGCGCCGATCGCCGCGTCGTCTTCGAGGTCGTCCAATGCTGCCGCGAGCTCGCTGATCAGCGCCGCATTCAGCGCATTCAGCGCCGCCGGCCGGTTGAGCGTGACGATGCCGACCGCGCCGCGCCGCTCGACGAGAATGTTCCGGTACCCGGGTTGCTCACTCATCCTTTGCCTCTCTAACGCTGTCGCTTCGCGCAGAAAAAGGTCGATCGGCCGGACTGCACGATCCGACGAACTGCGCCACCGCAATCGCAGCCGGGACACGGATCGCCTTCATGGCCATAGACGGCCCAGCGGTGCTGGAAATATCCGAGCTCGCCGTCGGCCTGGACGTAATCGCGCAGCGAGGATCCACCCGCCTCAATCGCCTCGGTCAGCACCGAGCGAATCCCGTTGACCAGCCGCTCGGCGCGCCCTCGGCCGATCGACGCCGAGAGTCTTCGCGGCGATACGCCTGAGCGGAACAGCGCCTCGCAGACATAGATGTTTCCGAGCCCGGCGACGATCCGCTGATCGAGCAGCGCGGATTTGATCGGCGTCATCTTGCCGGCGAGCGCCGCAGCGAGATAGGCGCCGTTGAATTCGGCTTCGAGCGGCTCCGGGCCGAGCCCCGCCAAGAGCGGGTGCTGTTTCTCCTCGCCGCGCTTGATGTAGTCGAGCAGCCCGAAGCGGCGGGCATCGTTGAAGCGGATGACGGTACCGTCGTCGAGCCTCAGCACGACATGGTCGTGCGGTGTGTCCGGCAGAGCGGCGGTGCCCGCCGTGACCCGCCCGGACATGCCGAGATGCAGCAGCAAAAGCCCATCCGAATCGAGCTCGATCAGGATGTATTTCCCGCGCCGGCAGAGCGCGCCGATCCGTGCGCCATCGAGCCGCGCGGCCAGGGCGGGCGGAAACGGCCGTCGTAGATCGGGCCGGCGCAGCTCGGCCTGCAGAATGCGGCGGCCGCTCATCTTCAGTGCGAGACCGCGCCGGACCGTCTCGACTTCGGGCAGTTCGGGCATCCGTGCGGCCCGGCTCCTTGAACGATCGATGGCAACAGAACGTCACGTCACGACCAGCCTTGATTACCCGCCGTGGCGCGCACGCCAGTCTATAAGTATGTTCCTGCCCGATGAGTGACGAAGACACAAGCGCTCGGACTGATTTCGGCTTCCGTCGGGTGGGCGAGGGCGAGAAGGCGCCGCTGGTCCGCGCTATTTTCGACAGCGTCGCCGAGCGTTACGACCTGATGAACGACTTGATGAGCGCCGGCATCCACCGCCTGTGGAAGAACGAGATGGTGGCCGCGTTGAAGCCGCGTCAGGGCCAGCGTCTGCTCGATGTCGCCGGTGGCACCGGCGATATCGCCTTGCGCGCCTTGCCGAAGCTTCGCGACGGCGGGAGGGTATCTGAGGGGGGCGTCGTGGTCTGCGACGCCAGCGCGGCGATGCTGGCGATCGGTCGCGCCCGCGCGCTCGATCAGGGAATTCTCGCAGGGATCGAATGGGTGTGCGCCGATGCCGAGCGCCTTCCGGTGACCGACCGCAGCGTCGATCTCTTTACCGTCGGCTTCGGGTTGCGCAATGTCACCCATATCGATCGGGCGCTCGCCGAAGCGCGCCGTGTCCTGAAGCCGGGCGGACGCTTTCTGTGTCTCGAGTTCACGCCGGAAATAACCCCACTCCTCCAACCGCTCTACGATCTCTACAGCTTCCGGATCGTGCCCTTCCTAGGCCAGGTGGTCACCGGTGATCGCGACGCCTACGCCTATCTCGTCGAAAGCATCCGGCGCTTCCCGCGGCAGAGCGAGCTTGCCGAGATGATCGCCCGGGCCGGGCTCGACCAGGTCAAGTTCCGCAATCTTACGGGGGGCGTCGCTGCGCTCCATTCTGCCTGGCGCCTCTGACCCGCTCCGACCCGGATTCGGGCTGCTGCGCAGCGTCCGCAATTTTGTGCGGCTGGTCCGGATCTGTCTTACGCTCGCCCGGCACGATGCGCTGTCGCCGTTGACCGCCGTCCCTGCCGCAGTGCCGTTTGTGCGGTTCGGTCAACTGTTCGCACGACGCCGCAGCCGGGTCTTGCCGCGACCGGGTCAGCGGCTCGCCGCCGCGTTCGAAGAACTGGGGCCGAGCTTCATCAAGCTCGGCCAGCTTCTGTCCACCCGAGCCGATCTCCTGGGCGAAGAGATCACCACCGATCTCACTGGTCTGCAGGACCACCTCCCGCCTTTCCCGGGCACCGAGGCGCGGGCGCTGATCGAGACCGAGTTCGCCCGCCCGCTCGGCGGTCTGTTCGCGTCCTTTGACGAGGCGGCGATAGCAGCCGCTTCTATCGCCCAGGTTCATTTCGCTCGTACGACCGACGGGAACGAGGTGGCCGTCAAGGTATTGCGTCCAGGTATCGCCGCCGCGTTAGCTCGCGACCTCGACCTATTCCTGTGGCTCGCTGATTTGGCTGAGCGGCTGCAGCCTGCGCTGCGACGGCTCAAGCCGGTCGAGGTGGTGCAGACGCTCGCCGAGGTGGTCAGGTTCGAAATGGATCTGCGGTTGGAGGCGGCCGCGGCCGCGGAGCTCGCCGAGAATTTCGCCGGGGACCCGAACTTCCACGTGCCTCGGGTCGATTGGCTGCGCACCGGCCGAACCGTCCTGACGCTCGAGCGGATAAGCGGGATCCGCATCGACGACAAGGCGGCGCTCCTCGCTGCCGGACATTCCATCGAAGATCTATTGTGTAAAGCCGCCGCAGCCTTTTTCAACCAGGTATTCCGCGACGGCTTCTTCCACGCCGATCTCCATCCCGGAAACATGTTCGTCGATGCCGACGGCGCGATCGCCGTCGTGGATTTCGGCATCATGGGGCGCCTCGACCGCGACACCCGCTTCTACCTTGCGGACATGCTGCTCGGCTTTCTGTCGGGAGATTACCGCCGGGTGGCGGAAATCCATTTCGCGGCGGGATACGTACCGACAGACCGGTCCATCGACGCCTTCACTCAAGCGTGTCGGTCAATCGGCGAGCCCATCCTCGGCAAACCGCTGCAGGAGATCTCGGTCGCCCGCTTGCTCGCGCAGCTCTTTGAGATCACCGAGCAGTTCGACATGGAAACCCAGCCGCAGCTTTTGCTGCTGCAGAAAACCATGGTCGTCATCGAGGGCGTCGGGCGCCGTCTCGATCCGGAGATCAACATCTGGGCTCTCTCGCGGCCGCTGATTGAAGAGTGGATGCGCGACAACCGCGGTCCCGAAGCAAGAGTTCGGCTCGGACTGGAGACAATCGCCGATCTTGTCGAGCGCGTCCCGCGGCTGGTGCGAAGCCTCGATGCACTAATTGCCGATTGGTCGCGCGAAGGGATTGTGATGCACGCCGAAACTTTGGCGATTCAGGCCGCCCATCGTGCCCGCCATCTCACAATCATAATAGTGCCGTTGTGGATCACAGCCTTGGCTTTGGCTGGGATCGCCGTCGCGCTCCTACTCGGGCGGTAACTATAGCTCTCGCCCTTGTCGCCGGGCAATAGCATATTGACCTCGGTTGATAGAATCGGAGAGCCGCCGTGCTTCAAGATCGGCGCATTCTGCTCATCGTCTCCGGCGGGATTGCCGCCTATAAGAGCCTGGACCTGATCCGCCGGCTGCGCGAGCGCGGCGCCGCGGTTCGCTGCATCATGACCGCCGCGGCGAAGCACTTTGTGACGCCGCTGTCGGTTGCCTCGCTGAGCGAGGACAAGGTCTATGACGACCTCTGGTCGCTGACCGACGAGAGCGAAATGGGTCATATCCGACTCTCGCGCGAGGCCGACCTAGTGGTGGTTGCGCCGGCGAGCGCCGATCTGATTGCCCGCATGGCGGCAGGGCTCGCCGACGATCTCGCAACAACCGCCCTTCTCGCCTCCGACAAGCCGGTGCTGATCGCCCCGACGATGAACCTGATGATGTGGTCGCATCCGGCGACCCAGGCGAATTTGGCGACCCTGGATATGCGCGGCGTCGTGCGCGTCGGACCGGGCTCGGGTGAACTGGCGTGCGGCGAGGTCGGGTCTGGCCGCATGGCCGAGCCGCTGGAGATCATTGCCGCAATCGAGCACGTGCTGATCGGCAATAAGAAGCTGGCCGGAAAACGGGCGCTCGTGACCAGTGGCCCAACCCGCGAGCCGATCGATCCCGTGCGATATATCTCAAACCATTCCTCGGGCAAGCAGGGCCATGCCATCGCCGCAGCCTTGGCCGCGCTCGGCGCGGAGAC
>VAZT01000213.1 GCA_005884825.1 Alphaproteobacteria bacterium | reverse complement strand
CAGCGGTCTCGGCGAGAGTGACATCGACCACCTCAACCGCGCCTGGCATCGCCTTGACGGGTGGCCCGACAGCGTCGAAGGGCTCACCCGCCTCAAACGCAAATTCATCCTTGCGACATTGTCGAACGGTAATGTCGCACTGATGGTCAATATGGCCAAATACGCCGGATTGCCGTGGGATGTCATCCTCGGCGCCGAGGTCGCGCACGCCTACAAACCGCAGCCCGAGGCCTACGACCGCAGCGCTGCGCTGCTCGACCTCAAACCCGAGCAATGCATGATGGTCGCCGCGCATAATGGCGATCTCGTCGCGGCGCGCAGCCGCGGGTTTCGCACCGCCTTTGTCAGCCGGCCGCTCGAACACGGCCCCAACAAGTCCCGGGACCTCAAAGCCGAGCACGATTTCGACGTCATCGCCGGCGATTTTATCGATCTGGCTACCAAACTCGGCTGCTGAGGGATCCAGACCGGGGTATCCACGAAATTCAGTCGCCGCTCCATGCGATCGAGGCGCTGGTTGGTGCCGATCATCTCCGGCTCGAGACTGGCAAAACGATCCTACTAAGGCCAATACGGTCCCCAGCCCCGAACCCCGGCCGCTCTGGCCGCGATTGCCGCAATCGCCTCGGAGCTGCCGCAGGTTGTCGTCGGCGCCGGGACCGTGCAACGGCCATCGGATGTCGTGCAGGCCTGCACGGCGGGGGCGCGGTTTCTGGTCAGTCCCGGGATGACCCCGGAACTCGCGGCCGCCGCGCTGGCGACCGAGCGGCCCTATCTTCCCGGCATCGCGACGCCTTCCGAAGTCATAACGGCACGCGGCCTCGGCATCAGCTTCCTGAAGCTGTTCCCGGCGGAGGCGGTCAGCGGGTCATGGATGGCGCCCAGGGAGGCGGTGGCTGCCGGTGACTGGGCGACGGTGCGCCTTCTTGCCGAACGCGCCGCCGCTATCGCAGCGCAACCCTAATACGTCGCCCGGCCGCCGGAGATGTCAAAAACGCCGCCGGTCGAAAACGAACATTCTTCCGAAGCGAGCCAGGCGACGAGCGCGGCGATCTCCTCAACCCGGACAAACCGGCCCATCGGGATCTTCGTCAGCATGTAATCGATCTGCGCCTCGGTCATCTGGGCGAAAATATCGGTTCGGGCGGCGGCCGGGGTCACGCAGTTGACCCGGATCCCGGTGCCGGCAAGCTCCTTGCCGAGCGATTTCGTCAACCCGATCACACCCGCCTTCGCCGCGGAATAGGCCGACGCGTTCGGGTTGCCTTCCTTGCCGGCGATCGAAGCAATATTCACGATCCGCCCGTAATCACGCCGCTGCATCAGCGGCAAGACCGCTCGGCAGCAGTTGAACACCCCGGTCAAGTCGATTTCGACCACCCGCCGCCATTCCTCGGGCGGATACTCGGCGAGCGGCAGGTTCGGTCCGGAAATTCCGGCATTGTTGACCAGAATGTCCGGCGGCCCGAGGCGGGCCTCGGTCGCCTCGACGGCCCGGGCGATGCCGCCCGGGTCCGTCACGTCGACGATGTCATAGGTTGCGTTCTCGACGGCGAGCGCGGTGGCCGCCGCGGCCGCGCGATCGATATCCCATATGGCCACTTTCGCGCCGGAAGCGGAGAACCGCTCGGCAATAGCGCGGCCGATGCCGCGCGCCGCACCGGTGACAATGGCGATCCGCCCGTCGAGATCGATCCGGTTCATCACTTCTTCGCTTTCTTTCTATCCTCTGGGAACCCGGGTGCCGATCCTGTGTTCAACCGGGGTCGGCCCGGAGGTTCGGATGGAAGATCTAGAGAACCGCCTCTCAGCTCTGGGGTATACGCAGCTGCGCCAGCGCCCGGAGTGCTGGCAAGTTTCGCAGGCCGGGGCAGCGATGCCAACTCCGCGCATTCACGCGGCGCCTCAGCGAAGGGATCCGGTTCTGCGGTTCTGGCTGCGCCGGCTCGGCCGGGTCGATGGGTCGCCCCTCTATCGAATAAGGCGGGCGATTTAGGATCGAGCAAACCGCGGCGCTGCAAGTTACCCAGTATCTCGGCGAAATGGGAGTGGGCCGAGCGCCCGAGCCCTTCGAGCCAGTTCTGATCGAGAAAGGAGGCGAGCGCGGGCTGGCCGAGCTGCGCCTCCCAGATTATCCCGAGCAACGAGGCTTCCGCCTCGTCCTCCTCACGCGCCAATGGGGAGAGCACAGCCGCGCGCGCGGCCGTATCGCGGTCGCGAGTATCCGGGCCGGGCCCGAGCCCAAAATCGACGAGCCTCCGCCGCTCCGATGGGGCGAGCACGAAATGAGCGGCCTCGTGCAGGATGACATAGGCCTCGGTCGCGCTGTCGAGCGCTCGACCGTCCCAATTGAACGCGCACTCGACCCCCTCGGGATAGACCGCCATCCCCAGCCCGCGAGCCAGCGCGAGCGCTGCCTGCCGATGCCGCTCGGCCGCCGCCCCGACGGCGCGATCCGGCAACGTCGCGCGGATCCGGCGAAACACCGCGCGCGAGAACGAGTGCTCCAGCTTGGCCATGAACCGGTTGAGAACCTCGTCCAGCTGCTCTCGGGGAATAGCGGTCAAGATCATCAGCGGTATGTGGGATATGGCACCGGCTATGCCGGGCAGCGATTACGCGCGCCCTGGCAAAACATGGCGGAAGCTTATCAACCTGAGGGTGCACCCGTGAAAGCAGAGCGCGGCGGGTGGGATCAGTGCAGTTCAGCCAGATTCATCGCCTCGCCAAAGCGGCGGCTGGCTTCAAAGAAATCGCCGTATTTGCGGTGGCCCGCCGAAATATGGGCGCAGGCGAGCAACAGCCGCTCGCGGTCACGGCTCTGGCTCTTGCCGTAATCCTCCAGCATGCATTGCGGGATTTCCTGGTTGTGCGGGTCGTTGCCGATCCGCGCCGCCAGCAAGGCCAGCCGCTGGACCAGCAGCGAGCGGTCCTCTCCGCTTTCAAGATAAGCCTTGGTCCAGGCCACTGCCTGCGGCGGGTCGAGGGCAGCGATCGCCGCCTCCACATTCCCGATGATCTGACTGGCATTCATCCGGCCGGCCCCGCTCGGCGCACTGATCGGCTCGGATTTGAGCCAGCCGGAGCTACGCTGGTTCCACGCCGCTTGGTTGATCATCGAACCCGCCACATAGAGCAGCTTCAGCCGGTGCGGGTGCTCGAAATTGTCGTAGAACCAGCCTATCGTATTGCAGTACTCATAGGTGTGCTGGGGCATCGAGAAATTGTTCGGCCCCACTGTCTCCAGCACCACCTGGGCGGCGGCCAGCTGGATCGCATCGATGATGCGGCGCGGCGATTTGCCGGCCAATAACAGCGCGCTGATCCTTTCGATGTAGGCGGGCTCGTGCTGATGGATCAGTGCGTCGATCAGCTCCTCGGTCTCGGCTTCGTTCAATGATCCTGTATTAGCCAGCAGCGCACGCTCGCGCTCGGTCGTGCCGCCTTGCGGCACGGCATGCACCTCCTTGCCTTCGATAAAGATCGTGACGACGTTGCAGGCCATCTCATAGACCGAGTGCCAGCGCGGTCCGACTGCAATGTCGAGCGCCCCCGCGTAGATCACGTCGTGGGCATTGTCCCAGCCGATCGCATTGCCGATCTCGACCACCGACCGCGCGCGGTACGCCTTGTGCCCGGTCGTGTAGGAGCGGTTGTAGAGCATGCGGTCCTGAACATCGATCATGCCGGCAAAGACCAGCTGCGCCAGCACCTCCTTGCGGTGCTCGGTCTCCTCCATCAGGCCAAGGAAAACACGGTAGGCGTCGATGACCTGGCCGCGCTCGACCAATGTCAGCCAATTGTTGAGGCGCTCGCCGAGCGGCCCTGTTTCCCTGCGCGGCTCCTGGTCGGGCCAATAGACGACCGGCTTTGGCGGCTCCGCGTTCGGCATCTTATAGCCGCGCGTCGCGTAATGGCCCGGCGCCTTCAGGATCTTCTGGTTCCAGATATCGAGCCCCGATGGGATGTACCAGATCGTCTGCGCCAGCGGCAGCGCGGCGAGCTTCTCCGGCAGCATCCTCTGCAGATTGATCGCGGCGCGCGCCGAAAGCAGGCAATGGTCGTTGTTGACGAAGTTCGGGAACCCGTCGTCGATGCGCTGATGATACGGCACATGCGTATAGGGCGCGTGGATGCGCACCGCTTCGGCCATGATCTCCGGCAGAGGCCGCCCGCGGCGCAACAATTCGTAATAGATCCGGCTACCGCCCTCCTGGTCGCGGGCGAGCATGCGATCTTCGAGCTCCTGATAGAGGCGAGCCGCTTCTTGACGGCCGTTTGTTGCTGTTGCGGCTTGCGCTGGCATGAGTTTTTGCTCCTCGGTCGCGGTCGGTGGCATGCTGATTTAATTTAGACCCCTCGCAGCCGGCGGCAACAGCCTTACCCGCATGGCGCGAGTGCATTTGAGGAATTGAGGCGGATGGTTCCGGACATCTTCCACCGTGATTTCACACCCATCCCGTATTGGTGGGAAGCTTACACGCCGACCGCCGGCGACCTCGTCGACGTGCCGAGAGCAGCGCGCGTCGCGATCGTCGGCGGCGGATATGCCGGCCTGTCGGCGGCGCTGGAATTGGCGAAGCACGGCATCGACGCGGTCGTGCTCGAAGCCAAAGAGCTCGGCTCTGGCGCGAGCACCCGCAATGGCGGCGCCGTCAGCGGTGGCGTCAATATCGGCAAAAGCTTCACCGGCCGGCCCGCGGAGGTGGAGCCCGAGCGGGCCGAGCGGCTGCTGTCGGACGCCTCCGACGCCTTTGGTCTGATCGACCGGCTGATCGAGGAGGAAAAAATCGATTGCTTCTGGGAAAAGCCCGGCCGCTTTGTCGGTGCGTGGACAAGGAAGCATTTTGACGCGCAGACGTGCCGGCTCGCCGTACTCAATTCGGCGGCGCAGTCCGGCGCCTACATGGTGCCGCGCGAGCGGCAGCGCGAAGAAATCGCCAGCGACTACTATTTCGGCGGCATGGTCGTCGAGCGGTCCGGCAAATTGCACCCGGCGCTTTATTACAAGGGGCTGCTCGAGGCGTGCCGCCGGCGCG
>VAZT01000212.1 GCA_005884825.1 Alphaproteobacteria bacterium | reverse complement strand
TGACGTTTGGCATATCGCCGGGTGGCGCGCTGCGCTGCAGCTATGGCCGTATCGAGTGGGAGATCGCCCCGCAGGTAAGACAGGAGCTCGGGAAGAGCCACCGCCTTCATCGCGGGGAGGCTGGGATCGAGGCGGCGGGCGGCGAGCGCCTGCGCCTCGGCCAGCGCGCCGGCCTCGATCATCTGAATGAGCCGGGCATTGCACGCTGCATAAAGCCGCTCTCGCGGCGGCGCGAGCAGGATCGTTCCGAACCGATATGCGGGTTCTGATTTTGTCTGGTTCTGCCAAGTCCCGATGGTCACTCCGGTCGCCCGCACCACCTCAAAGGCGCGGACGAGCCGCTGTTTGTCTCCGGGGAACAGCCGCTGTGCAGCCGCCGGGTCGAGCCGGGCGAGCCGCTCGCGAAAGCCAATCCCGCCCAGCGTCCGATGAAGCTCGATCGCCTCTTGCCGGATCTCCGCGGGGATTTCCGGGACCGGCGCCAATCCCTCCTCGATTGCCCGCAAATAGAGCCCGGTGCCGCCAACGACGATAGGCAGGCGGCCGGCCTTTGTCGCCTTGGCGATCTCGTCGAGCGCGAGGGCCCGCCATCGCGCGGCTGATCCGCGCTCGCCGGCATCGAGGAAGCCGTAAAGCCGGTGCGGTACGCGCGCTTGCGCCGATTGGTCCGGCCGCGCCGTCAATATCCGAAGATCGCGATAGGTCTGCAGGCTGTCCGCATTGATGATGGTGCCGCCGCATAGGTCGGCGAGTTCGAGCGCGAGTGCTGATTTGCCGCTCGCCGTCGGTCCGGCGATGACAAGGACCGGAGGGCGCGCCGTCCCAGCCCGCTTGTGACCGGGCCGAATGGCGGGGTAGGAGGACGGTCCATGACGATGGTCCTCACCCTGATCGCTGGCGCCAGCGGCCGGCGAAACCTGCCCCCTCTGGCCGACGCGGTCGCGGTCGCGGTCGATATCACGACCGAGCCGACTTGGCTGGCCCACGACGCCTGCGATCTTGTTCTCGATGCGATCAGCCCGAGGCTCGCCGAGGCGACCGCACGCGCCGTGATCGGCGATGCCGAAATCGACGTTCTGGTTCAGCCGGTCACGAACCGGCGCAAGCGTCTTCTCGTCGCCGATATGGAATCGACGATCATCGAGAATGAAATGCTCGACGAGCTCGCCGAGTTCATGGGGCTCCGGCAAAAAGTCTCGGAAATTACCCGCCGCGCAATGAATGGAGAGATCGACTTCACCGCCGCGCTCCAGGCGCGCGTCAGTCTGCTCGCCGGTCTGCCCAATCACGTGCTCGAAGAGGCGGTCGGCCGTATCCGGGTGAGAACCGGGGCGCGGCAGCTGATCGCGACGATGCGAAGCGCCGGAGCGGTCACCGCGCTCGTTTCGTCCGGCTTTATGGTTTTTGCCGAACCTGTGGCCGTGGAACTTGGGTTCGATCACGTCGTCGCCAATCGGCTTGATCTGACCGCAGGCCGCATGGCCGGCACGGTGCCTCCACCGATCATGACCGGAGAGAGCAAGAAAGAAACGCTGCTCACCCTGGCTGCCGAACATTCGGTTCCATTGCAGCAATCGATGGCCGTCGGGGACGGCGCTAATGATTTGCCGATGCTGGGGGCCGCCGGGATGGGCATCGCCTTCCACGCCAAACCCGCCGTCGCCGCGAGCGCCCGATGGCGGCTCGACCATGCTGATCTGATCGGCCTCCTCTACGCCCAGGGTTATCGGCGGGACGAAATCCTGGGCTGAGGACCGAGGCTACCCCTGATCGAGGCGGAGCGCGATAAAGCGGAGGTCGCCTTGGCGCTCGACCAGCAACAATATCGATTTCCGGCCCGATTTTTTCGCTTCCTCGATCTTGCTGCTGACTTCGCCCGGGCTCTTCACCTCCTCCTGCGCGGCCTCCATGATCAGATCGCCCGGGCGTACCCCCTTTGTAGCCGCGGGACTGTCTTTGGCGACATCGACGACGACGACCCCCTTCGAATCGTCGGCGAGCGAGAATTTATCCTTCAGGTCCGTCGTGATCCCCGACAAGGTCAGGCCCAGGGTCTTGACCACCCCGGCGTTGCTCGGAGTGACTTTCTTGGGGGAGTCCTGTGCGTTCGCCAACTGCTGATCGCTTTCTTCGAGCTTGCCGACCGTGACCTGCACCGTGTTCTCTCTCCGCTTCCTCCAGAGCGTAAGCGGGACGGTCTTGCCGACCGGGGTCTCTGCAACCAGCCGCGGCAGCCGCCGCATGTCGTTAACGTCGCGGCCGTCAAAGCTCAATACGACATCGCCGGCCTGAATTCCGGCGGCCTGAGCGGGGCCATTGTCGCTGACGCTGGCGATCAGCGCACCCTTGGCCTTATCGAGGCCGAGACTTTCCGCGATCTCCTCGGTTACCGCCTGGATGCGAACGCCAAGCCAGCCGCGATGCACGTTGTGATCGGGCTCGCCTTGCAATTCGGCGACGACTGCCTTGGCGAGAGAGGAGGGGATCGCGAAACCGATGCCGATCGAGCCGCCGGACGGCGAGTAGATCGCCGTGTTGATGCCGATGACCTGGCCGTCCATGTTGAACATCGGCCCGCCGGAATTGCCGCGATTGATCGAGGCGTCGGTCTGCAGAAAATCGTCGTAAGGGCCGGATTGGATATCCCGTTGGCGGGCCGAGAGGATGCCTGCTGTGACGCTGCCGCCGAGACCGAACGGGTTGCCGATCGCCAGCACCCAGTCCCCGACCCGCGATGCGTCGCTGTCGCCCCAGGTGGCGGCGGTCAACGGCTTGTCGGTCTTGACCTTCAAGAGTGCGATGTCGGTCTTGGTGTCGCGCCCGACGAGCTCGGCCTTCAGATTGGTGTCGTCGTGCAGAATGACGGTGATCTCGTCGGCGTCGGCGATCACATGATTGTTGGTTACGACATAACCAGCCGGGTCGATAATAAAGCCGGAGCCGAGAGAGGTGCCCTTGCGCGGCTGAGCCTCCGGACGGCCCCCCTTGGGTACGCCATGCTCGAAAAAGTCCCGAAAGAACTCCTCGAACGGCGAGCCCGGCGGGAACTGAGGCATCTCGGGTCCGCTGTGCTCGCGCCCCCGTTCGGATTTCACCGCTTGGGTGGTCGAGATATTGACCACCGAGGGCAGTAGCTTCTCCGCGAGATCGGCGAAGCTGTCGGGCGCTGGGCGAGCGGCGGCAGGCTGTACGAGCGCCGCCGGAGCGGCAATTAGAAAAGCAGCGACCACGCTTGCAGCCGCGCGGCACGCCAGTTTAGATGGCAAAAAAGGCACCGGTGTCAACTCCTAGGAGCAAAAGCGAACGGTTGTTTTCGAACGATCATTGGGAGCTCTTTGCGGGCTGCATCCGAGATCGGCGGAGAAGCCTTGCGCATACTGGCCTATAGTAGCGCCAACATCATCGCCGCACCAGCCAGACAAGGACGACGCCAGCGCACGCGGCCGCCAGCCCCGCCAGCCGCAAGGTTTGCGGCGGAACGGCAAGGGCGCGCGCCGCAGCCCGTTTCATGCCCTCGGGAAACAGAGCGTAGAGAGCACCCTCGATCACCAGGACGAGAGCGAGCGCCGTCCACAAATCCCTCATTACATGCCAGGTGGCGCGCCGAGAGCGATCGGCGCGCCGGGATCTGCGGGACGATTCATCGTGAACCAGCCGTCGCCCCCGGTTGCGCGGGCTTGGCCGCCGTCCCGCCCAAATTCTCGAAAAACCGGAAAAAGCCGCTATCCGGGGTGAGCACGAAAGAAGTGGTGCGGCCGTTCAGCGCGTCGCGATAGGCCTGCATCGAGCGGTAAAACGCAAAGAAGTCCTTATCCTGCCCGAAGGCGCCGGCATAGATCTTGATGCTCTCAGCATCGCCGTCGCCGCGCACCTTCTGCGCCGCGCGCTGCGCGTCAGCGAGAATGACGGTGCGTTCGCGCTCGGCATTGGCGCGGACGGTCTGTGCCGCCTCGGCGCCCTCCCCGCGGTATTGCGCGGCCTGCTGCTCGCGTTCGGACTTCATGCGGGCAAAGATCGCCTGACTGTTTTCCTCGGGCAAATCGGCGCGGCGGATGCGGACGTCGATGACGTTGATGCCGAAGGATTTTCCCTGAGCGCTCACCTCGTCGCGGATTTGAGCCATGATCGCCGAGCGCTGATGGGAAAGCAGAGCTGACAAGGTGACGTTGCCGAGTACGCGCCGCAAGCTGCCGCTGACCATCGCATTGAGCCGCGCGCGAACGGCAGCTTCGGTGCTCACCGTCTGATAGAACAACAGCGGGTCGGTGATGCGGTACCTGGTGTAGGTGTCGACGACGAGCCGTTTCTGGTCGGAAACGATGACCTCCTCCGGCGGGGGCTCGAAATCGAGCAGCCGGTTGTCATAGAAAATGACGTTTTCGACGAACGGCCGCTTCACCTGTAATCCCGGCTCGCGAATGACCCGTCGTGGCTGGCCCAATTGCAGAACGAGCGCCTCTTCGGTCTGGTCGACAATAAATAGCGAGCTCATCGCAAAAATGCCGGCGACAATAAGCACGACGGCGACGACGGCGAGGATACGGCGGTTCACGAACCCCTCCTTATTGCCGCCGCAGGGGTGGCACGGCAAGCGCCGGAGACGGCGTCCCGCCGGAGGCCGGGCCGCCCGCCCCTGTGCCGCCCCCTGGAGCGCCGGCCGAAGGGGATACATTGGCCGTTCCGGTGCCGAGGGTCGGAAGCGGCAGATAAGGCAGGACCCCGTTCCCGCCCTCGGCCGATTTGTCGATGATCACCTTGTTGCTGTTCTTCAGGATCTCTTCCATCGTTTCCAGGTAGAGGCGCTGGAGCGTGACGTCCTGAGCCGCCTTGAAGGCGTTGTAGACGGAGAGGAAACGATCGGCGTCGCCCTGAGAGCGAGCCGTGATCTCCTGCCGGTAAGCGTCCGCCTCCTGCTTGATCCGAACCGCATCGCCGCGCGCCCGCGGGATGATGTCGTTGCGGTAGGATTCTGCTTCGTTGCGCAACCGCTCGCGGTCGGCGAGCGCACGCTGCACGTCGCGGAACGCGTCGATCACCGGAGCCGGCGGATCGACCTTGAGCAGCTGCAGCTGGGTGAGCTCGATTCCTGCGTTATAGACGTTGAGGATGCCTTGCAGCAGGGCTTGCGTATCGGTTTCGATCTTGCCGCGGCCCTCCGACAGCGCCTGGGCGATCGGGATGTCGACGATGTTCTCGTCGCCGGTCAGCATCAGCGCCTCTTCAGGCACTTGGCGGGTGACCTGGCCGCGGCCCGGGCCTTCGGCGTTGCGATAGCCGATCTCGGTCCGGTTGACGCGGGTCACGCTCGGCCGGAGGACCGTCTCGATCGGGGTCGGCAGGTGATAGTTGAGACCCGGCTGTGTCGTCCGGTTATAGGAGCCGAACCGCAGAACGACGCCGACCTCATCGGGCAAAACACGGTAGAAGCCGCTCGCCAGCCAAATGACGAGGATGCCGAGCACGACGATCGCCAGGCCGGTGCCTGTTCCAAAGCCGCCGGGCAACACGCGCCGGAAGCGGTCCTGGCTGCGCCGCAAGAGCTCCTCGAAGTCGGGCGGCTGTGGGCCCCGCCCGCGCGGGCTCGGTCCGCCGCCGCGGTTGCCGCCCCAGGGACCGCCGCCGCGCGGACCGCTGCCCCATGGCCCACCGCCACCGCCCTGACTTTTCCAGAACATCGACCCTGAACCTTTCCGCGATGTGCCCTTTGGGGATGTCGGGTTGGGCCGCGCGAGTCCCCATTGGTTGCGGCGCGCAAGATGCGCGACCCGATAGAGAGCGCGTGCGGGTGTTGTCAAGTCGGGTCGCCGGTCCCAAATCCCGCATATCCGGCGGCGCTCATGGCCCGGTCACGACGAGGCAGTCCGTCCGCGCGTGAACCGGCCACCGGCTGACTCGGTTGCTAGTCTGCCTCATCCGGTGCTGCGAACCAAGCGCCATCGATCGCCTGCGATCTTCTGGCCCGCCGCATGGAGAGAATGACATGAGTGAGGTCACCGAACGACAAATCCTCGACGCACTGGGCAGCATCGCCGATCCCGACAAGGGTGCCGACATCGTCTCGCTCGGCATGGTGTCGGGCTTGGTTATCCGTGACGGCAATGTCGCCTTCGCGATAGAGGTCGAGAGCGAGCGCGGTCCGCGGCTCGAACCGTTGAGGAAGGCCGCCGAGAAGGCCGTCGAAGCGTTACCCGGCGTGCTTTCGGTGACCGCGGTGCTGACCGCGCAGGCGCCGCCGCGGGGCCGCGCGGCTGCCCCGCCGGCGAGTGCGGCTAGCGTCCGCACGGCACGGGGGGCCGTGCCGGGGGTCGGTGCGATCGTCGCGGTGGCGTCCGGCAAGGGGGGCGTCGGCAAATCGACGGTGGCGGCCAATCTGGCGCTGGGGTTGCGGGCCAATGGGCTGCGCGTCGGGGTGCTCGACGCCGACATCTATGGGCCCTCGATGCCGCGGATGCTGGGGATCTCCGGCCGGCCCCGCTCGCGTGACGGGAAGAGGCTGATCCCGATGGAGAATTACGGGCTCAAATGCATGTCGATGGGGTTTCTGGTGCCCGAGGACACGCCGATGATCTGGCGCGGGCCAATGGTGATGAGCGCCCTGCAGCAAATGCTGCGCGAGGTCGAGTGGGGCGAGCTCGACATCATGATCGCCGACATGCCGCCCGGCACCGGCGATGCCCAATTGACGATGGCGCAGCAGGTGCCGCTCGCCGGCGCGGTAATCGTTTCGACCCCGCAGGATATTGCCCTCCTGGATGCCCGCAAGGGTCTCAATATGTTCACGAAGGTCGACGTGCCGGTGCTCGGCATCGTCGAGAATATGAGCTACTTCCTGTGCCCGCATTGCGGCGGCCGCAGCGAGATCTTCTCGCATGGCGGCGCCCGCCAGGAAGCCGAGCGGCTCGGCACCGAGTTTTTGGGCGAGGTGCCCCTCGATCTGAAGATCGCCGCCCGCCGCCGCGGATTGTCGTCGAATAGGCGCGCCTTCTAAATCCGAGTCCCGGGCGAGCCGGCCACGGCATTCTGCTCAGCGATCGCCTGGATGGCTCGACTCTGGGCCGGCCTCGCGTAACGTGCGCCACAGCTCTTCAACGTAAGGGATCCCTCCCAGTAATGCGATCGCGGTTAGTAGACCCGCGCGATACCAGGCAGGAAGCGGTTGTTCCTTCAGCCGCAAGGAAAAATCCGGCGACCTGGGAGCGGCGCCCAGCAGCAGAAGATGGATCAGAGATTCCTTGACCCCGGCGGTGTGCTCGATCCGCGAATAGCGATGGCAAGCCGAGTCGGCCAAGGAAGCAGCGAGCCTGACCAGGACGCCGCTCGCTTTGATTGCATGGTTTCGCCCGTTACGCCTGACCTCATAATTCGGGAACGCGCGCGGCCACCTCGGGGTTCGACCCAACCGGCCAAACCCCAACAGGCCAAACCCCAACAGGCCAAACCCCAACAGGCCAAACCCCAACAGGCCAAACCGTCGTACAGCACCGAGCGATCGACTGAGGTGAAGCATGGAGCAGAACCGCCCTCGACCGGCCGCGCTGGTGTTCGCGGGGGGAAATGCGCTTGGGGCTTACCAAGAACAGGGCCGCCGGCGGGCGCGAACCAGTGAATGGGCCGCTCGTCGCGGACATATCGCTCCCCAATTTGGAACCTTCCAGGGACACCTGCGGGCTGAGGACAATCCGAAGATGAGTTCGGGCCGGTCGGCACGAGCAAGTTGCATCTGCTGGAGCGCGCTCATCACCTTCCGCCAAATGGCCGCCCGTATCTGGGAAAAACTCGCCAGCGAGGATGCCGAGCTCCACCCCGCGGCGCATCGTGATCGAATAGGAATTCCGAACCGCGCCACGCCAGTTACACCGCCCAAGGGCTGCCACTAGCCTATCGCGCTATATTGCGCCTACTCTGTGTAGGATCACCACGCTGGCATTGCCAAAGAGTAACCAGCGTTGGAAGACAAATCGTTGTAACTCCTGATATCCGCTGAGAGGACCCGACGCAATGACGTACTCGTCATCATTGACCCACCACCAGCTCTTATCGGCCTTTCGCTTGTAATTGGGATCGGACAAGTACCAGCCATTGAACTCATACCCACCATCTATCTGAGTAGGCGATATACCAGATTCCATCAACATGCGGGTGGCCATCCAGCGCATCCGGTTCCATGCGAGGTAATCGTGGGTGGCTGCAACTGACACCCCAGCATAGATGAAGATCAGTCCCAATGATAATGCGCCGCGCCAACGCGGCTCCGAAATGCATCCTGCCCTGACCTCAATTATAAGAACGAGTATGAAGAGTGGTGGAACAAACACGAGCAGGTATCGATCAAATAAGGGGGTTTTGAGGCCAAAACCCATCAAGAGCAATGAAATGGCATAGGCGCATACAAACACGAGCGTTAAGGATTCCAGCCACACCATGTCTTTGTGCAAGCCGGTGACCACTCGCGCAACGCCCCTCACGAAGTACATTATTAATGCGGCGGCGCCGAATGAGCCGATGGCGATGCTGCAAATCCAAAAGATGGCCATAATGGCGGAGATAGGCGGGAAATTTTTTCTAAGGACGAAAGTGTCTCGCAAGGACCGCGGTCCCAATCCGGACGGCGTCAGAATGTGGCCGATTTCCGGGATGGGACCGTATGTGACGTAGATCCCTGCCAGCAGTAAGCCAGCTAGTGACATCAGAGCGCAGATCACAATGCGTCGATGACGCGGGGGAGGACCAGCCACGAACAAAACAGACGCTAAAAACGGGGCGAGGAAAAACCCAAGATAGGGAAGCGATGCTGGTATTCGGAGTGAATATAGGATGAATGTAACAAACGGTATCGGGATCAGATCGCTCAGGGTCGCGAGCTCAAAGTAAGGTTTTCTTCCTGTCACGATCATCCAATGTTGATAGGCGACATGTACACCGGCGCCGAAGGCCAGGGGTATAATCGCAACAGCGAGCGTCTTCCACTTTACTCCATTCTTGACTAGGTAGGCGACCCCAAATGCGAGCAGGAGGAGCAGCGCGAACTGGCGGACCAAAATGGCGATTAGCGTTATCACAATCCCGGCCAAAAGAGGGACACTCGCGTTGCGCTTAAGGCCTCTGACAAAGAGCCACAGTGCTATAATGACTAGCGAAACGAACGGAACCTCTGTCATGAATGTATGCGCCAACCCAAAGTAAATCGGGTTGGTGGCCAAAGCGAGACCGCCTAGAAGCGCGAGCCACCTATTGCCGGCGACCTCTTGGATCAGGAGATAGAACGCTATTAGCCCTGCCCAGCCTAACGTCAGGGTCGAGAAACGGAGCGCCGTGAACGAAAAGCCAAATGGCATACAGAACAGCGCGCCCCAATAAGCCTGCGCAATTACGTCGGGCGCGCCCGTACCCGGCAATTCGAACCGACCACCCTGCACGATCGATCTGACGCCGTATGCGTAGACCCAATCATCGTTGAGGGGGAAATCGCCGATGGGGTTGACGAGCGCGCTCATAGATATCCAGAGCCCGCTTAGGAGAACCAGAGACAGCTGAACCAATCATTTACCCAACCGAATATTGCGGGCGGAGATGTCGGAGCCCGCATGGATAAAGCCAATATCCAAAATTGCGATATGGAAGGCATCGGTTGGTTGGATGAAGTGGAAGACCCTTGCGTGAGATCGGAGCTTCGAACGGCTGCCGTCCGGCACGTTTGCAGCCCGAGCGCTTGGCATGATCAGATTTTTCGACCGATGCCGCTTGCGATGGGATCATGCGCTCGGCTCTCTTCGCCTACGGGCTCGAGATCGTATGCCCTTCGCGATACCAACCCGAGTTTCAGGGCGATTTGTCCTAAGCGAAGAACAAGAACAAGGGTGGCGAGCGCGCCGACACAGAGCAGCGCGAACCGAAGGGGGCCCGCACCGCTTGCCCACGCGGAAAGACCGCGATCCGCAATAGTGCCGATAAACACATAGCCGCACAGAGCGGGCAGCGATGCCAAGGTGCCTATCGCGTAATCGCGTAGACTGACAGCCGACAGGCCGAGTGCGAAACTGGTGGCAGAGAACGGCATGATCGGGGAGACACGCAGCAGGCACACCAGCTTCCAGCCCTCCTGCGCAATTCGGGAATCCAGATCGCGCAGCCGCGGCCGACGGGACGCGAGGCGTTCGAGGGTGGCTCGGAATAGCGATCGGCTGAGATAGAATGAAAGTACAGCGCCTGTCAGTGTGCTGGTCGCCGCCAGCAAGAAGCCGGGCCCGAGCCCATAGAGGGCGCCTGCCACCACCCCCAGCAGCGAAGCCGGCAATACGCCACTCACCGCGACGAGCAGTTGGAGGCCCGCCAAGACGGCGGCTCCCCGCACTCCGAGATCGCGGACAACATGCATCAGCTGCTCGGCGATGAAAGTGACGCGATCGGGCGAGGCCCACGCCGCGACCATGCCGAGCAAGATCAACCCGACGAGAAGGGCGCCAACAACCGTGCGGGCGGGCGAACGCCAAACCGAAGAGGCCGCGAAGCTCACTTGGCGAACTCGCCGTCCGCGAGCAACCGGTGAATGTCGACCTCCGTGAGCACGGGAAGGCGGTTCTCGCTCGCGTCCGCGAAGAGGGCTGAATTGATCAATCCCATTCGTTGCAGCCGGAACTGCAGCGAGGTCCTCAGCACGCCGAGCCCATAGACCACACTGCGCCTGAAGTTGATCGATGACGCCTCTGCAAAGTATTTCGTGGGACAGCTGATTTCACCGATGCGGAACCCAAAATGAACCGCCTGCACCAGCATCTCGTTGTCGAAGACAAAGTCGTCGGAGTTGTTGCGCAGCGGCAGCTTCTCGAGCACCGCCCGGCTCCATGCCCGATAGCCGGTATGATACTCCGATAGCTTCTGCCCAATGATGAGGTTCTCGAACAAGGTGAGAAAACGGTTGGATACATATTTGTAGACTGGCATTCCGCCGACGAGCGCGCCGCGGCCGAGAATGCGTGAGGCCAGCACCACGTCGAATTCACCCGACGCGATCATTGATGCCATCGCGGTCACCAGTTTCGGCGTATACTGGTAATCCGGATGCAGCATTACGACGATATCGGCGCCTCTGGCGAGCGCCGCCGTGTAGCAGGTTTTCTGATTACTGCCATATCCGCGATTGCTGTCATGGCAGATCGTCGGGATGCCCAGCCTTCGAGCCATCTCCACCGTCGCATCCTTGCTCGCATCATCGGTGAGGATGACGTCGTCGACGATGTCCTGCGGAATTTCGTCGAAGGTCCGTTTCAGCGTCTGAGCGGCGTTGTAGGCAGGCAACACCACTGCGATTTTGTGGTTCGCGATCATCGAATGTCCCCGTAGCAACCGCTGCTAAGTAGGACGAATATGCTACAATTTTCAATTAATTTTATCTTTTATGTGCTTAAGGGCTGCGGAAGCGGCTTCTGGCACGTCATGCTCCTGAGCGAGGAGTGCATCATCTGGAGGCGCTCTTTGCGAAGAGAGCGGCATTAGACGGCAGGTTTGGCCGTACCTGGGTGCAGTGAGACAAAGCTTAACTACTACCGAGGGATAAAACGTGCTGCAGAGCGATGGTCTGGTTAACGCCCAAGCGGGCCCGATCCGAACCGCGTGGGTGAGTCCGGCGTTGATTTGTTTTTTGCTCGGGCTGGTGGGCGCGATCTCGATGATCGTACTCACGCCACCCTTTCAGGTGCCTGACGAGCAGGAGCATTTCCATCGCGCCTATCAGCTGAGTGAGCTTCAGCTGCGGGGCACCATGGTGGGCGGCAGGGCGGGAGGGGTACTTCCCTCATCGTTGATAGAACTGAGCGAAGCGTTCCTGGGCACGAGGGCGATCCACGCCGAGCGGCAAATCACAGCGCAACCATTGCGAGACACCTGGCTGGCATTTGGCCGGCCACTGGATCCGGACAGGCGAGAGTTCGTAGACTTTACCAGCACGGCCTTTTACTCTCCGATGGGTTATTTGCCCCAGGCGATTGCGATAGCCGGTGGGCGATGGGCAAGAGCCGGACCGCTGGCCTTACTTTATCTCGCGCGCCTCACGAACGCGCTCGTAGCGGTGGCGCTGCTGAGCTGGTCGGTGCGGCTGATGCCGATCGGTCGTGAAGCGGTGATGGTCGCCGGGCTGCTGCCCATGGCCGTCTTCGAGTATGCTTCCGCCGCGCCCGACGCAGCTGTGATCAGTACAGCCTTCCTTTTTACCACGGTTGCTTTGCGCGCACAGCTTCGAGGCGATTGGACCGCGGACGAGATTGCCATTGCGGCGGTGAGCGGGCTCGTATTCTGCTCACAAAAACCGGTGTACGCGCCCTTGCTCTTGTTGGGGCTCCCGTCTGCACTGACTGGCAAGCGGAGAAAACGTATACTATTGGCAAATTCCGTCATTCTGGTGGTAGGTCTGGGCGCTACTGCGTTCTGGATTCACTTTGCTTTGTCAAAGGACATCGCGCCGCTCCCTGGAATGAGTATCGCGGACCAGCGCGCTTATATCACCGCGCATCCCCTCGGTTACTTCAAAGTCATCGCACATTCTATATGGCATCATCGCATTTTTTATTTTAAAAGTTTGATAGGAGTACTCGGATGGCTTACGATATACTTGCCAAAGATCGTCTATGTTTCGGCAGCGAGTGCGCTGCTGCTCAGCATTCTGACGGAACCTGCTGACGTCCCGAGGCTACCTACTCTCGCTGTGGTCTGGAACATATTCCTTCTGATCGCCAGCGTCTTACTGATAATGACGTCGATATACCTGATTTTCGAGTATGTCGCATCGTCGACCGTCGAAGGCGTTCAGGGGCGCTATTTCATTCCCCTGCTCCCGCTCTTTATTGCAACTGCGTGCTCAGTCATCACAGCGCGGCCATTCCGAAAAACATCGCGGATGGGGCTTTCCGTGCCGGTACCAATGGCGATCGCAGCAAACCTCCTAATCGCCGATGTGACTATGGTCCTCGCTTATGAGGTCCTTTGATCGGACCTGCCATACTCGTTACTGGCCAAATCTAACCTTCTTCCCGGGAGGAAAAGGACGTCGATATAGGAGCGGGTTTTCAAACTCGCGAAAAGCCTGTGGTGCGACAGCTCGCGAGGCGGTCCATTTTCGACAAGCTCGTGTGTTTTGTAACCGCTTCTCTGCATATGCTCTAAAAGCGCTTCAGCGGATGAACCGAAATGCCGCAGAGCACGGTCATCCACTTCAACAAAGAGCGCCGGATGCAATTGGTCGAGCATGCGCTTCGCCCCCTTGAGCACCAGCATCTCGGCGCCTTGAACGTCGATCTTGACGAGCGAAACCGATCGCGGCGCGGCAGCGGCGACGAGATCATCGACAGTGACGGCGGGGACGGGGATCCCTTCGGGATGAAAACTGATC
>VAZT01000211.1 GCA_005884825.1 Alphaproteobacteria bacterium | reverse complement strand
TGGGTGTCTCCGGATCGGGCAAAACCGCGGTCGCGGCCCCGCTCGCCGCGGCACTAGGCTGCCAGTTTCGGGAAGGTGACGATCTGCACCCGCGCGAGAATGTCGAGAAGATGCGCGGCGGAACACCTTTGACGGACACGGACCGGTTGCCCTGGCTGCGCAAGATCGCCGAGGAAATCGACGGCTGGCGCGCGCGGGGCGAATGTGGCGTGTTGACCTGCTCGGCGCTGAAGCGATCCTACCGGGACATCATCATCGGCCACCGCCACGATGTGGTCCTGGTCTACCTCAAGGGATCGCGCGATCTGATCCACCAGCGCATAGCTGCGCGGCACGAGCACTTCATGCCCATTGCCTTGCTCGACAGCCAGTTCGCGACGTTGGAGGAACCAACGCCGGACGAGCACCCGATCACCGTCGATGTCGGCGGCCAACCGGCCGAAATCGCTCACGAAATCGTTTGTCGGATCGCTGCTCCCCGTAGCCCTTGAAATGTTACTGCCGTAACATATTATAGGGAGCGATGGGTACGTATAGATGGCTACTTCTGACCTATAAAGTGCCGGCCGAACCGGCATCGAAGCGGGTCGCGCTGTGGCGGCGGCTGAAGGGCATGGGGGCGGTTTATTTGCAGAATGGCGTGTGTCTGCTGCCCAAAACCGATGACCACGTGCGGCGGTTGAAGATGCTGGAGAACGACATTACCGAGATGGGTGGCGACGCGGTGATTCTGGAGGCGGTCGCCCTCGATCGAGGGCAGGAGGAAAAGGTCGTTGCACGCTTCAAGGCCGACCGGGACGACGCCTATCGAGAATTCATCGACAAATGTGACGATTTCGAAACCGAAATCGCCAAAGAAACCACCGTGCAACACTTCACTTACAACGAGCTCGAAGAAAACGACGTCGAGCTGAAAAAGCTGCAGGGATGGCTCGAAAAGATAAAGAAGCTCGATTTTTATGGGGGCGGGCTCGCTGTCGAAGCTGCCGAGCGGCTGAAGAGCTGCGAAAGCCTGCTCGATGCTTACGCGCAACGGGTCTTCGACGCGCACGACGAGAACCGCTGAGGAAGGGAACATGACCGCTTGGTCCACAGCAGCACCTGCAATAAGCGCCGCGTTCCTCGCCTCGCTGGTCGAGGTGGTCGAGGCCTTCACGATTGTGCTCGCCGTCGCGACGTTGCGCGGCTGGCGGCCCGCTGCACTGGGTACCGCCGGCGGGCTCGGCGTGCTGGCGGGCATTGTGCTCTTGCTGGGCCCGCTTCTCGACCGCGTCCCGATTTCTTCGCTGCAGCTCGCAATCGGGATCCTGCTGCTGCTCTTTGGCATGGGTTGGCTCAGGAAGGCTTCGTTGCGGGCGGCCGGTGTCATCCCGTTGCATGACGAGGAGGCCATCTTCGCGGCCGAAGCTGCCGAGCTGAGTGAACAAGCGCGTAGTCGAGCGAGAAACCTCGGCTGGGCGGCCGGCATAACCGCGCTCAAGGCAGTACTGCTCGAGGGGCTCGAAGTCGTCTTTATCGTGATCGCGGTGGGCGCCGGGCGCGGGCTGCTGGTGCCCGCCGGCCTCGGCGCTCTGGCCGCCTGTGCCGTGGTTCTCGCCGCCGGAGCAATCGTCCACCGGCCGCTGTCGCGAGTTCCGGAGAATACCCTCAAATACGGCGTCGGCGTCATGCTGTCCGCCTTCGGCGTGTTCTGGACAGGCGAAGGGCTCGGCATTGCTTGGCCCGGAGCGGATTTCGCGTTGCTTTTGTTCGCTGCCCTATTCCTGGGTGCGGGCCTCCTCGCTTCTGCTTTCGCCCGGAAACTCGCCGCGGAGTTCGCTTGATGACGATGCTCAAAGAGCTCGCTGCCGAACTGGTCGGCATGTTCGTTGCCGAAAAGCGGCTGGCGATAGCGGTGCTCGCGATCGTCGCGATGACCGGATTATTGGTCGATCTTGCTGGTCTCAACCCGCTCTTCGGCGGCGCCGTGCTGTTATTCGGTTGCCTGATGCTGCTGATCGAGAGCGTCTGTCGCGCTGCCAGGGGCGGAGCTTCTTGATCAAATGATCTTTCTTTCGCGGAGATCCTCGATCTGCGCCGGGGTGTAGCCGAGTTCGGCGAGGATTTCGTCGTTATGCGCGCCGAGCTCCGGGGCGACGCCGATTTGAGCTGGCGTTTGGGAGAAGTGCCATGGCGAGCCATGGACTTTGAGTCTTTTGCCGTATTTTGGGTAGTCGACCTCAGTCACGTATCCATTGGCCAGCACGTCGGGATCGTTCGAGGCTTCGAGCAAGGTGTTGATCGGCGCGGCGACGATGTCTGCTCTGCGGAGCCTCTCGACCCAATCGTCGCGCGGGCCCGTCGCGAACAACTCGTCCAGCAGACGGAGCAAGGTCGCGCGCTTCTCGTCCGATGAGACGATGACACCGAGATTGCCGAAGCCGGCCTCCTCGAGGGTCTCGTAAAAGCCGAGCGCGGTCATCGCGTCGCGCCATTTGCGGGCGCCGTTCAATTGGAACACCAACGGCTTGCCGTCGCGGTCGTTGAAGCTGGCGCTGAGGCCGGGGCGCTCCGGCGTGCCGGTGACGCGGGCCTGGCCGGTGACCGGATCGCGGTTGCGCCACATGGCCGTTGTCAGGGTCCAGCCCATCAGGCGGATCTGGCCGCCGAGCAACGAGCAATCGACTTTCTGGCCGATCCCGGCGCTGCGCGCGCGGGTCAGTGCGGCGAGCGCGCCTCCGAAGGCGAGAATGGCGCAGGTTTCGTCGGCGACAGAGACGATGCCCGTCTTCAACGGCTGGCCGGGCGTCGAATAGGCCTCGGCAATGCCGCCGAGCGCCTGTGCCATCGAGTCGGTGCCCGGCAGATCGGCATGCGGTCCTTTGGGACCGTAGCCCGAGACCGACACGTAAACGAGCCTCGGATTTACCTTCCTCAGTTCTTCGTAGCCGAAGCCGTTCTTTTCCGCCGCACCGGGCCGGAAGTTCTGTCCGAAGATGTCCGCCTGCGCGACCAGCTTGCGAAGGATTTGGCGGCCCTCTGCGGCTTTCAGGTTCAACGAGAGGCTCTTCACGCCACGATTGTTGGTCTCGAAATAGGTGCTGGGCATACCGGGCAGGACGGTCGAGCCGCGCGAATTGTCGCCGACCTCCGGCACCTCGATCTTGATCACCTCCGCGCCGAGATCGGCCATCAGCATGTACGGCACCGTGCCGGCTTGCGCGGTGGAGCAGGCGACGACCTTCACGCCTTGCAAGGGACCATGTGGCTCAGTCATGTCGAACAACCTCCCTCCGGGTCAGCATGGCCGGCACCGAACCGAGCAGGCCTTGCGGCAGAAAGATGATGAACAATACCAGCAGAGTGCCGTAGACCAAATTATCCCAGTCAACGGCCGTTGTGCCGAACCAAATGCGCAATGTCTCGGTCAACATGATTGTGATTGCCGCACCGACGGTCGGCCCCAATGGCACGTAGAGTCCACCAACCACGGCGGCGAACACCATCTGTAACGATACGCCAATACCGCTCACCGTGTCGGGCGAGATGCCCCCATTTGTAGCGCCGGCGTATAGCCGAGGGAGCCGCCGGTGATGTCGCGCGTCGCAGTGATGACCTGCAGCACAATGGCGCTCAGCGCCAATGTCAGCAGCGCGAAATAATGCCCGGTGATGCGGAAGCGGAAACGGGGATAGCCAATCAGCACCGCCGCAACCACTGCCGCCAGCATCGCGAGTGGAATGCCGATCCACGGGCTGAGATGGAGATAGTTCCACAGCAGCGCGGTGATTATAGGCGCCAATGCCCATGAACCCGCCATGGCCCAGCGAAACCAATCCGAAGCGTGGTGGTCTTGCCGGCGCCGTTCGGGCCGATCACCGCCACCGCCTCGCCGCTATCGTCCGGCCCGCCGGGTTTATACCCGGGCTCGCGCGATAGTATCCCTCCGTTGCCCCATCGAAGACGGCGCGTCGGCCAAGCCGAACGCTGCCGGCAATCCAAGCATTCTGTGTAACAACCCCGCAATTGCCACAGTCTCGTTGTACTGTCCCGGGCGTCGGTGGCTGTGAGCGAGTTGAGGATTTTCGATGAGGGAATGGTAAATGCCTGATCTCGACCTGATAAAACAGGCGGAACAAGGGGATGCGGGCATTCGGCAAGGCCGATGCCGTCGTTCCTCGCCGGGTCGGCGAGCACTGCAACCTACGCGGGCCATTTTGCTGCTGATATGCTGCAGAGGCAGTAAACGGCTAAGAATCAATGGTTGTAGGTCGCCGCGCCAGCTTGGTGCTCGCCCGCTCCGGTTTACCCAGCCCAAAGCGGGGAGGACTAGGCGATCCGGGGCTTTGCCAAGCCAAAGTGCTAGTCCAGCCGCTTGTTTTCGATCTCTTTTTTCGCGCGCTCGCGCTCGCGCAGTTCCGCGGTGCGCTCTTCCTTGCTGCGCCCGAAGCGAACCCGATTTTCCTTGGCATGGGCCTCGGCTTCGGTGCGCCGGCGCTTTTTGCGATATTGATTGAGGTTGATGATCATTGCCGGTGAAGCCTCCGCCTGCGGGAAATGCTGCTTCGCACTTTACCGCTTTCCGCTAACGCGGCGTTGAGGCATTTGCGGCAGGATGTCATCTTAGGGGCGATCCGGTAATCCGGACGCTTGCTTGACGAGGGCGACGGCTAGGATTTCTCGCACCTTAAGGTTCGCGCTCCGATGTTTGGAAGAATGCTGGGCTTGTTTTCGGCCGATATGGCGATCGATCTCGGCACCGCCAACACGCTGGTCTATGTCAAAGGGAGGGGCATCGTGCTGAACGAGCCCTCGGTCGTGGCGCTCGCCAACGTCAAGGGCCGCAAACACGTCCTCGCCGTCGGCGAGGAAGCCAAGTTGATGCTCGGCCGCACTCCCGGCAACATCCAGGCGATCCGGCCGCTGCGCGACGGGGTCATCGCGGATTTCGAGGTGACGGAGGAAATGATCAAACATTTCATCCGCAAAGTGCACAACCGCCGGGGCTTTGCCACCCCGCAGATCGTCGTGTGCGTTCCCTCGGGGTCGACCCCGGTGGAGCGGCGGGCGATCCAGGAATCGGCGGAAACTGCCGGTGACCGAGCCGACCGGCTCGATGGTCGTCGATATCGGAGGCGGCACGACGGAAGTCGCTGTGCTCTCGCTCGGCGGCATCGTCTATTGCCGGTCGGTCCGGATGGGCGGCGACAAAATGGATGAGGCGGTTATCGCCTATATCCGCCGCAATCATAACCTCCTGGTCGGCGAGAGCAGCGCCGAGCGCATCAAGAAGGACATCGGTTCAGCCTGCATGCCGGAGGACGGGGAGGGGAGGGTCATGGAGATAAAGGGGCGCGACCTGATGAACGGTGTGCCGAAGGAAATCGTGATCAGCGAACGGCAGATCTCCGAGAGCCTCGCCGAGCCGGTCGGCGCGATCATCGAGGCGGTAAAGGTTGCGCTCGAGCATACCGCACCCGAGCTCGCCGCCGACATCGTCGATAAGGGGATTGTGCTGACTGGCGGGGGCGCCCTGCTCACCAACCTCGACCTGGTCTTACGGCACGCGACGGGTCTCCCGGTCTCGATCGCCGACGACCCGCTCAGTTGCGTCGCGCTCGGCACGGGCCGCGCTCTCGAAGAGATGAAAACCCTGAGGAATGTGTTGATCAACACGTGGTAGCGGTCCAGTTCCAGGGGTGATTTTGATGACGGTCCGGCCCGAGGCAGCATGATGCGGATCTCGCCAGCCCGCCGCGCCGCGATAGAGCGGACGTCCGTTACTCTGCTGGTTGTGGTCTCGGCGGCGATGATCATTGCCGGCAAGGCTGATCAGGTGGCGTTCCAGTATTTGAGGAACTCAGTGATGGATGCGGCCGCTCCGGCCTTGGACATGCTCTCGCGCCCGGCCGCAGCTTTCGATGCCGCCGCCGATCGCCTCCGCGGCTTCATTACCGTCTATCGCGACAATGTCCGGCTCGCCGAAGAGAATGAGAGATTGCTGGGCTGGCAACAGGTCGCAATGAGGCTTTCAGCGGAGAACGCGGAATTGCGCGACTTGGCGAAACTGGTCCCCGACCCAGCAATTTCCTTTGTCACGGCACGGGCGATTGGGGATTCAGGCGGCGCCTATGCGCGCAATGTGATCGTCAATGCCGGTCGCGACAACGGCGTGGCGCGCGGCCAGGCCGCCATGACCGGAGTGGGTCTGGTCGGCCGCGTTGCGGAGGTCGGAAGCCGGGCGGCGCGAATTCTGCTGATTACCGATTTGAACTCGCGTGTGCCGGTCGTCGTCGATGGCACCCGCCAACGGGCCATCCTCGCCGGTGACAATTCCGCCCGACCGAGCCTGCGTTACGTGGATTCGGGCGGAACGATACGGATCGGCGACAGGATCGCCACCTCGGGCCAAGGCGGCGTCTTCCCGCCTGGGCTTCCGGTGGGCGTCGTCGCCACCGTCGACAGCGAAGGAGCGAGGGTCGAGCCCTACGCGGCTTTATCGCGCGTCGATTACCTCCGGCTCGTCGACTATGGTCTCGCCGAATCCCTGCCCAACCCGCTGGCTATCTCCGCTCGGGCCGGTAAGCGCGCGGAGTCCGCGGTCGGCGGCCCACCGACGCTGCGACGCTGAGCAGGGCGCCACGCCGCAGCCTCGCTTAGGCGCCGGGACACAAACATGATCAACGTCCTGCCGATCGCAACAACCGTACTGGCAGCGCTCTTGTCGATCGAGCCGCTGCACCTTGACAGTTACGCGGTGTTGACCCCCGCCTTCACGTTGATGGCCACCTATCACTGGACGATTTACCGGCCGGATTTCTTGCCGGCGCCGTCGCTGTTCTTGATTGGCACGATCCAAGACCTGCTCTCGGGCGGACTGCCGGGGGAGACTGCGGTCACGCTGTTGCTCGCCCGAGCGATCGTATTACCCCAGCGGCATTATCTTGTTGCCCAGCCCTTCCCGTTCATCTGGGCCGGCTTCACCCTGCTGACCGGTGGCGCGATCCTGTTCTCATGGGCATTGCATTCGCTGCTTGCTGAAGAATTGCTGGATCTGCGAGGGCCGGTTCTACGGACGGTACTGACCATCTCGGCCTTCCCGATTGCCAGTTTTCTGCTGGGCCGCAGTCAACGCGCGCTGATCGGCGCGGACTGACCGCAATGCGGCGGGATGCGCTTCGCCAAAAGCTGTTCACCCGGCGCGCAGCGGTTCTCGCCGGCGGTCAGGCACTGCTTCTAGCCGCCATCGCCGGGCGGATGTACCAGCTGCAGATTTTGGACTCGGAGCGTTATACGGTTCTCGCGGACGCGAACCGGATGAGCCTGCGGCTGATAGCGCCGGTGCGCGGGAGAATTCTCGATCGCTTCGGGATCGCGCTCGCCGAAAACCAACAGAACTATCATCTCGTCATCGTCCCCGAGCAGGCCGGCGATGTCGCGGCGACGCTCGACGCGCTCGGCGCGCTGATCGAGGTGAGCGAAACCGACCGCCGCCGCGTGTTGCGCGAGATCCGGCGCAAACATTCCTTCATACCGATCGTTGTCCGCGCCAATCTTTCTTGGGACGAAATGGCGCGCGTCGAGGTGGCAATTCCGGAACTGCCCGGCCTATCGGTCGACCAGGGCGTGACCCGCCGCTACCCCTTCGGCGACATCACGGCGCACGTCGTCGGCTATGTCGCCGCAGTATCCGAGCAGGAACTGAACGGCGATCCGTTGCTCGAAATGCCCGATTTCCGCATCGGCAAGAGCGGGGTCGAGAAGTCGCAAGATTTGGAGCTGCGCGGCACCGCAGGGACGAGCCAGGTCGAAGTCAACGCTCTCGGCCGGGTCGTCCGCGACGTCGCCCGTGTTGCCGGAAAGCCTGGGCAGGACGCTGTCACCAGTCTGGACATGGCGATGCAGGAGTTCGTCACCCGCCGCTGCAGCACCGAGCAGAGCGTCGCGTGCGTGCTGCTCGATGCGCTCACCGGCGATATCCTGGCTCTCGTCTCGAGCCCGAGTTTCGATCCGGTGCCATTTTCAACTGGGCTCACCTCGGCGATGTGGCAGGAGCTTTCCAACGATCCGCGCAAGCCGCTCTCCAACAAGGTGATCGCCGGCGTTTACCCCCCGGGCTCGACCTTCAAGCCGGTGGTGGCGTCAGCAGCGCTGACAGCTGGAGTTCTGACGCCCCAGACCTCGTTCACCT
>VAZT01000210.1 GCA_005884825.1 Alphaproteobacteria bacterium | reverse complement strand
GCCTGGCGAGCTGTTCGAGCATGTGATCGAGAAAGCCGATGCCGGTCGAGACTTCCGCGGCGCCGCTGCCGTCGAGATCCACTCGGCCGGTGATCCGGGTTTCCTTGGTGTTGCGTTCGACCGTCGCCACTCGCACGATGCTCTCCTCCAAGGGCCGCGTCCGCGGCACACCCTTGTAACAACTTCCGCGAGCACTTTCCACTGGGGCCATCCGCACCGCGGCATCCCGCGCTTGACCCCGACCCCGCCCAACTTACATCTCAGTTTCCCGGGAAGGGCTTACGCCTTAGTTTTCCGGGAGTTCCCTACGCAGCATCGGATGCCGCAGAGGCATGGATTATTCCGGCGATAGCGGATGGCACGGCACAACGATTCTCTGCCTGCGCAAGGGCGGCCAGGTCGTGGTTGCCGGCGACGGCCAGGTGACGATGGGCCAGACGGTCGTCAAGTCGAATGCGCGCAAGCTGCGCCGTCTGGCGGGCGGTTCGGTGATCGCCGGCTTTGCCGGCGCGACGGCGGATGCGATCACGTTGTTCGAGCGGCTCGAAGGGAAGCTCGAGCAATATTCCGGGCAGCTCTCGCGTGCCTGCGTCGAGCTCGCCAAGGATTGGCGCACCGACCGTTATCTGCGCCGGCTCGAAGCGATGATGGCGGTGGCTGACAAGAACGTCTCTCTCATCCTGTCGGGCACCGGCGACGTGCTCGAACCCGAGGATGCCATCATCGGCATCGGCTCGGGCGGCGGCTATGCTCTGGCCGCAGCGCGCGCGCTCATCGGCATCGACAGCATGGACGCCGAGGAAATCGTGCGCCGCGCCATGGCGATTGCCGCCGGAATCTGCATTTATACCAACGACAAGCTCACCCTCGAAAAACTCGAATACTGAGCCGGACGTGAAATGAGGCGCTGGTTTCAAGCCATAATCGTCACCCCCGCGAAAACGGGGGTCCAGGGGTGCGCGCGAGGTGCGGCCTCCCTGGATTCCCGCTTTCGCCGGAATGACGAGAGTGCGATCGTTACGGTCTGATGACCTCCTTCAGCCCGCGCGAAATTGTCTCCGAACTCGACCGGTTCATCGTCGGCCAGCACGAGGCCAAACGCGCCGTAGCGATCGCGCTGCGCAACCGCTGGAGACGCCAGCAGCTCAGCCCCGAGCTGCGCGAAGAGGTTTTGCCGAAGAACATCCTGATGATCGGCCCGACCGGCTGCGGCAAGACCGAGATCTCGCGGCGGCTGGCGCGGCTCGCGCAGGCGCCCTTCGTCAAGGTCGAAGCGACCAAGTTCACCGAGGTGGGCTATGTCGGCCGCGACGTCGAGCAGATCGTGCGTGATCTGGTGGAGATTGCGATCGGGATGACCCGTGAGCGGCTGCGCAAGGAGGTCGAACCCAAGGCCGAGGTCGCCGCCGAGGAGCGAGTTCTCGAGGCATTGGTCGGCTCGGGCGCCAGTGCCGACACCCGCCAGAAATTCCGCAAGATGCTGCGCGAAGGCACGCTCGACGACCGCGAAATCGAAGTTGCGGTTCAGGAGAGCGCCGCGGCGAACCTGCCGACCTTCGAGATCCCCGGTCTACCGGGCGCGCAGATGGGGATGCTCAACCTCGGCGACATTTTCGGCAAGACCTTCGGCACCCGCTCAAAGCCGAAGCGGATGACGGTCGCCGACAGCCATCGGGTGCTGGTCGCCGAGGAGAGCGACAAGCTGTTGGACCAGGAGACGGTGGTGCGCGAAGCGACCACTGCGGTCGAGCAGAACGGCATCGTCTTCATCGACGAAATCGACAAGATCTGCGGGCGCGGCGAACGCGCCGGCGGCGGCGGTCCCGATGTCAGCCGGGAGGGGGTGCAGCGCGATCTCTTGCCGTTGATCGAAGGCACGACGGTCGCGACGAAGCACGGCGCGGTCAAAACCGACCACATCCTGTTCATCGCGTCGGGCGCCTTCCACCAGACCAAGCCGTCCGACTTGTTGCCCGAATTGCAGGGCCGATTGCCGATCCGGGTCGAATTGAAGGCGCTCGACCGCAACGACTTCCGGCGCATCCTGGTCGAGCCGGAAGCGAGCCTCATCAAGCAATACAAGGCATTGCTCGCGACCGAGGGAGTCGCCCTCGATTTCGACGACGCCTCGATCGACGAACTCGCGCTGCTGGCCGAGGAGATCAACGCGGCGGTCGAGAACATCGGGGCGCGGCGTCTGCACACGATCCTCGAGCGGCTGTTGGAGGAGATCAGCTTCACCGCCTCCGACCGGCCGGAGGGCACCGAGGTCAAGGTCGACCAGGCCTATGTCCGCGAGCGGGTCGGCGCCCTCGCGCAAAACGCCGATTTGTCGCGGTTTATCTTGTAGGCGCCGCCGGCCCCTTGGAGAATCCCTCCGCTCACGCTCTGTTGAACCGGAACGGCCCCAAACTGCTGTATTGTGACGCATGACCAAGATCGGCCTGCTATCGGCCCTGTGTTTGTCGCTCGGGATTGCGCCGCTGCATGCGGGTGAACGCCCGATTGTCGTCGAGCTGTTCACCTCTGAAGGTTGCTCATCCTGCCCGCCGGCCGATGCCTTGCTCGCCGAGCTCGCGGGCCGGCCGGATGTGTTGGCGCTGTCGTTCCACGTCGATTACTGGGACAGGCTCGGCTGGAAGGACCCGTTTTCCAGCCCCGACGCGACGCGGCGCCAGCACGGCTATGCCGAGCTTTTGGGCATCGCCACCGTCTACACGCCGCAGATGGTCGTCGACGGCAGATGGCAGGCGGTCGGTTCCGACCGCAGCGAGGTCGAGCAGGCTTTGGGCTCGGCCCGGCGCAGCCGCGACGGGGTGCCGCTCGCTCTCGTCGTCGATCATGGCCGGGCACAGATCACGCTGGGACAGAGCGGTGAGGGGTTTGCCTCGGACCTCCTGCTGATCGGTTTCGACCGCCGGCACGTCTCGGCGGTGTCGCGAGGCGAGAATGGCGGCCGCACCTTGTCGCATGTCGATGTGGTGCGCAGCATCGAGGAGATCGGGCAATTCGATGGCGGGAGAAGGGCGGTCGAGGTACCGATTCGCTCGTCCAGCGACCGCGTCGCGGCCACCGCGACGGCCGGGTTCTCGGGGTCGCCGTCGGAGACGTGGACGCGCACTGACCGCCGTCCGGGTTGGTGCGTCCTGCCTATCGTGCCGCGGCAGCAGCAACGGCTGCCTCGTGCGCCGCGGCTAATTCGGCATCTTTCGCCTTGGCCTTCGCGACGGATGGCCGTGCGCCGCACCGGCCGATATAAGCGGTAATCACCGGAAGCTCGGGCACCAGCTTGAACATCGTGGTCCAGGTGAGCGCCCCGCCCCACAGCACGTCGGCGGCGGTAAACCGCTCGCCGAGCAGATACGGCGCCTTTGCAAGGTGGTCGGTCAGCGTCCTGAGCATGGTCTCGAAATCGCCATAAGGCGACATCGGCTGCGGCGCCGGCTCGCGCTGGGTGGCGCTATCGATGACGGCGGGTTCGAAGCACGCGGCGTAAAACACCATCCAGCGCAGATAGGGGCCGCGCAGCGGATCGCCGAGCGGCGGGGCGAGCCGGGCCTCCGGGAAGAGATCGGCCAGATAAAGGAAGATCGCGACCTGTTCGGTGACGAGGGCATCGCCATGCTTCAGCGCCGGCACCTTTCCCATCGGGTTGATCGCGAGGTATTCGGGCCGGCGCTGTTCTCCGGCCTTCATGTTGAGCACGCGCAGTTCGTAGGGGGCGCCCAGCTCTTCGAGCAGGGTCAGCGCGCCGGATGATCTCGTATTCGGCGAGTGAAAAAGGGTGACTTTGCGATCGTCTGCCATGTCGTCCCCATTTGCCATCGGTCGGCTCGTTGTAGAGTATCGCGCATGAGCTGGTCGAGAGACGATCAGGCGACCGGGCGGCGCGGCTATCACCACGGCAATCTGCGCGAGGCGCTGATCCGCGCCGCGCTCAACCTGATTGCCGAGAAAGGGCCGGCGGGGTTCACCTTCGCCGATGCGGCGCGCTCGGCCGGGGTCAGCTCGGCGGCTCCCTACCGGCATTTTCGCGACCGCCAGGCATTGCTCGCCGATGTGGCGCGCCGCGGCTTCGAATTGTTCGAGGAACGCCTCGACCGCGCCTGGAACGAGGGCCGGCCCGACCCCTTTGTCGCGTTCGAGAATGTCGGCCGCGCCTACCTCGCCTTCGCGCGCGAAGAACCCGCGTTCTACTCCGCGATGTTCGAGGCCGGCCTGCCTTTCGACGGCGACCCCGAGTTGCGCGACGCCGCCGACCGCGCTTTTGCGGTGCTGCGCCGCGCGGCCGACGCCTTTTGCGCGCGCCTGCCCAGCGACCGCCGGCCGCCGGCTTTGATGATGAGCCTGCATTTGTGGGCGCTGGCGCATGGCATCGCCTCGTTGTTCGCACGCGCCGACGGCGGGCGGCGCAAACTGCCGATGAGCCCCGAGGAATTGCTCGAGGCGGGAGTGCTGGTCTATCTCCGCGGGCTTAGACTTATCGACGACCCTCCAAAGGCTTGACAAGGACGGCATCGAGACCCTATGTCAATGTTAAATACATTCACATGAGAGTCTTCCCATGACGCTCGCGGCAAAACTGGACGATTTCGGCGGTCCTGCGTGGATTGCGCTGACGGTGGTGGGGTTCCTGATCTGGTGGCCGCTCGGCCTCCTCGCTCTGGGGTATCTGGTCGGAAGCGGGCGAATGGCACGCTGGACCGGCTGCGGTGCGCGGCGGTGGGAGCACCAAGCCCAGAGCAACCAACCCCACAGCAACCAACCCCACAGCAGCCCCGGCGGATGGTGGGGCATGCGGTCTACTTCGAGCGGCAACCGCGCCTTTGACGAATACCGCACGGAAACCCTGCGCCGCCTCGAAGAAGAGCAGCGCGAGTTCAAGGCTTTTCTCGACCGTCTGCGGCACGCCAAGGACAAGGCCGAATTCGACGAGTTCATGGCCGAGCGCGCCCGCCGCCCGCAAGCCCCGCCTCCACCGCCCGAGAGCTGAGCGCGATCAATCGCCTTTTTGCTGTGGCCTCTCCGCCGCAGGCGAAATCGCCGGCGGGCTCTTCTGTCTTCGGCCGCATCGCCGGCAGCAACGCGGCGCATGCGAGGGGGTGACGGCGCGCCATGCCGGAACAGATCCGGCTGCGGCGGCGCGACCGTACAAACTGCAATTCGCGCGCGTGGCAAAAAGGATCAGGATCAAGTCATTGAAATTCCTGGGTTCTGGGTCTGAAAACAGGTGATAACAGGACGGC
>VAZT01000209.1 GCA_005884825.1 Alphaproteobacteria bacterium | reverse complement strand
CAACCGCTGATCATCGACCATTCGGAGGGTGGCGAAGCTCGCGAGCGCGACGAGCGGAAGCGCGGTCGCGACCGCCAGCATCGTGAGCCGTGCCTGAATGCCGAAGCTGCGGCGCCGCACGAACAGCCTCATCACAGACCTCCGCGCATCATCCCGGGCCGGATGCAGCCGATCGGCGCCCTCCCGGTGCCATTACGCGATCGCAATCGTCAAAAACGCGACCCTAGGCGATCTGCGCCCCCAGGAATGCCGCCATCCGCTCCCAGGCTTGGTTGGCACAGCCGACGTCGTAAGCCGCGCTGCGCTCGTTGGCGAAGGCATGCGCCGCGTCGTAGCGATAGATCTCGTGGCGCACGCCGGCTGATTTCAGTGTCCTTTCGAGATCGTCGACCGCATCCGGTGTGCACCAGTCGTCCTTGTTGGCGAAATGGCCTTGCAGCGGGATACGGACTTTGGCCGGGTCGGCGAACGCCTTCGGCGGGATCCCGTAAAAGCACACCCCGGCGGCGAATTCCGGGACATGCACGGCGGCGGCGATCGTCAAGGCCCCGCCCATACAATAGCCCATCACCGCCACCCTGTCGCTTTGCGCTTGCAGGTGCTGCGCGGCGCCGCGCAGATCCTGGTGCGTGGCGTCGGCGAAATCGAGGCCGGTCATCAGGTGATTGGCTTCGTCCGGCTCGGTGGTGAGGCGGCCCTTGTAGAGATCGGGCGCCAGCGCATTGTAGCCGGCGCGCGCGAAACGGTCGGCAACGCCGCAGATCTGGTCGTTGAGGCCCCACCACTCCTGGATCACGACGACCCCCGGCCGTCCTTGGCCGGCTGTCGCCAGGTAGCCTTTGGTCTTGCCCCCGTCGGGGCGCGCAAACTCGATCATTGTGCCCATCGGTGCTCCTCCCTATCGGGCGTCGGCAAAGGCCGGCATCACCTCGCGCGCAAACAGCTCGACCGATTTTATCGCGTCCTCCGGCGAGATCGTGCCGAAAGCGAAATCGCACACGAAATAGGTCGCTCCGGCGGCCTCTGCCTGGCTTGCGATGTAGTCGCGAACCTGCGCCGGCGTGCCGGCGATGGCGTGCCCATGCGCCTGCAGCGGGTCCCATTCCTCCGGCAACCCGTCCTTTAACGGAAACGGCACGTCGTATTTCGCCCACAGCAGCTCCATGTGCCGGCGCCACGGGCGATAGGCACGGCGAGCGATGTCGCGCGCTTCGGCCTCGGTCTCGGCGAGCACGATGTGCCGGTTGATGCCCATCATCGGCAATTCGGCTTCGGGGCGGCCGTGCTTGCGCCATTCCGATTTGTAGAGCTCGATGATCGCGCGCGCCTGCGTCGTGTCCCGCAATGTGACGATATGGGCGCGGTGCTCGGCCGCCCAGGGAATGCTGTCCGGCCGGCTGGTGCCGTACCACAGCTCGGGGTAGGGCTTCTGAATCGGCTTCATGACAATCGGCACGTGGTCGAAATCGTAGAATTTGCCGTGATAGGTCAACTGATCTTCGGTCAGACCGATACGGATGGCGTCGAAGGCTTCGCGGAACTGCTGCATGCCGGTATCGAACTCGACACCGTAGAACCCGACCTCGATCGGCGAGATGCCGCGGCCGACGCCATAGAGAAACCGCCCGCCGCTCATCTGGTCGAGCATGCAGATCTCATCGATCAGCCGCAGCGGATGATAGAGCGGCAACAGATACACCATCGGGCCGAATTTGAGCCGCTTGGTGCGTTGCGCGACCGCCGACAGAAAGATGCCGGGCGAGGGCGCGTAGCCGAGGGGGGTGTTATGGTGCTCGGCGAGGTGGTAGCCATAGAACCCGGCCCGATCGTACGCCTCGATGAGCTTCAGCCGTTCCTCGAAATGCCGGGTCAGCGGCAGCCCGCTGTCGTCCAGATGGTCAAATACCCCAAACCGCATCGCCCGCTCCTCGCGCCGTCATTGCGAGCGCAGCGAAGCAATCTCGGGCCGCTGAGCGCTCGATCGTTCGAGATTGCTTCGTCGCTGCGCTCCTCGCAATGACTTTACGCCGCTGCGATCATCGCGTCGGCGATTTTCTCGGCGGTCATCAGGGTCGGGAAATTGGTGTTGGCGCACGGCACCGCCGGGAACAGCGAGGCGTCGACGACGCGCAGACCGCCGACCCCGCGCACGCGGCCCTGATTGTCGGTCACCGCCATCGGGTCGTCCTCGGCTCCCATGCGGCAGGTGCAGGTGGCGTGCCAGACACCGATCGAGGCCTTGCGGATGAAATTCTCCAGTGCGTCGTCGTCGCGCATCAATTCATCGAATTTGTATCCTTCGACGATGACCTTCTCGATCATCATCCGGCGCAGCCAGGGCGGGCCGTCGAGCAATCTCGCGATCACATCGGTGATCATCTTGTTCTTGGGGTTGACGACGCCGATCTTGCGGACCCTCTCGGTGTAGCTCGCCGGAAACGGGTCGCTGGTCGCCTCGCGCAATGCGGCGCTGATCTGCATCGCGCCGAGCCGCCGGAAGGCGTCCATCAGCCTCTCGAGGTCGCGGCGGTCGGACAAGAGGTTGAACTCGACGATCGGCTCGGCCCGCCAGTCGCGCGAGGCGAGCTTTACCTGGCCGGTCTCCGAAAAGGTCTTGTAGACGGCCGCGAGTAACGACCCGATCTGCTCGCCGACCGCGTGCCAGGAGGATTTGCTGACGCCGACGACGAACATGTCGCCAGCCGGCGCGCCGCCGATCCCCGAGGAATAGCGCAATGCCAAAAGGATGTGCCGGCGGGTCAAGCCGTTGAGCCGGTAGTCGGGCTTGATGAATGACGAGACCGATATTGCCGGATGATCCATCAACCGCTGCCCGACCCCCGGAACATGCGCCACGAGCTCGATCCCGAGATCCCGAAGATGGCCGGCCGGCCCGATACCGGCACGCAACAGATGCGCGGGTGAATGGATCGCTCCCGAGGAGACGATCACCTCATTTCCGCGGAACTCGGTTTCCTTGCCCTCTACCAGCGCTTTGACGCCGACGCAGCGGGTTCCCTCGAACAGCAGCTGCTGGACCTGGGTAAGAGCCGAAATGGTCAGGTTGTCCCGCAGCCGGGTGCCGGGATCGAGATAGCCGATCGCCGCTGAGACGCGGCGGTCATAGAGGTTCGAGATCGTGATCGGGAAATAGCCGTCCTTGAATTCGCCGTTCTGGTCCTGGACGTAGGGAAAACCGGCCTCTTCGAACGCCTTCGCGACCGCCTTGGCGTGGCCGTTCCACAGATCGGGGAAGATGCGGCGGACCGGGATGCGCCCGTCCTTGCCGTGCCACGGCCCGTCGAAATCCATGTCGCGTTCGACTTTTTTGAAATAGGGAAGCACCGCATTCCAGTTCCAGCCGGCGGCGCCGCGCGCCTCCCATTCGTCGTAATCCGTCGGCGCGCCGCGGTTGGCGAGCTGGCCGTTGATCGACGAGCCGCCGCCCAAGACCCGCGCCTGCTCGTATTTGCGCAACGGCGGGCGGTTCTCCTCTGGGCGGTTGTGCGAGATCACCTCGGTGTGGACCTTGAGCTCGGTCCAGTGAAAGCGCGGGTCGAAATAGGCCGTCCCCGGGTAGCTGTCGAGGATCTCGGGCGGTACCTTGCCGTGCGGCGTATCTTGCCCGGCCTCGCACAGCAGGACCTTGTTGCTGCTCTTGGCGGAGAGCCGGTTAGCCATGACCGACCCGGCCGATCCGCCGCCGACGATGATATAATCGTAGTTCATCTCCCTCCCTCAGGCATATCCACGACTTTTTTCTGCGGATGTTGTAATGCAGCAGCGCGTGGCCGCGTTCAAGTCCCGGCCGATCTACGAGGTAGCATTGACCGAAGAGCGATATTTCGAGGACTACATTCCGGGCGCCGTATTCGAGTATGGGGAGATCCGGGTTGACGAGGCCGAGATCATCGAGTTCGCCCGCCGCTTCGATCCGCAGGAAATGCATATCGACCCGGAGGCCGCGGCCCGCGGCCGCTTTGGCGGGCTAATCGCCAGCGGCTGGCATACCGCGGCGATGATGATGCGCCTCGTCGCAGAGAATTTTCTGCCGAAAAAGGCGAGCCTCGGCTCGCCCGGGATTGACGAATTACGCTGGCTCCGGCCGGTTCGGCCCGGGGACGTGCTGCGTCTGCGCGTGACCGTGCTCGAGGCGACGCGCTCGCGCTCCCGACTCGATCGTGGCGTCGTGCGCAGCCTGATGGAGGTGCTCAATCAGGACGGAGAGGTCGTCATGAGCTTGAAGCCGATGAACATCATCGCCAGCCGGAGCGCTTCTTGAAAGTCGGCATCGTCTCCGACGTGCATTGCAACCACGCCGGCTTGTTGCACGCACTGGAACTGCTCGGCGACGCCGACGAGCTCGTTTGCCTCGGCGACAGCATCTACGAATACCGCTTTTCGAACGAGGTCGTGCGTCTTCTGAGGGACCGCGGCGTCCACACCATTGTCGGCAACCACGAGGAGGGATTTCTCGGCCCGCATGGCGCCCGCGCGCGCCAGCCCGACTGGATCGACCGCTCGCTGCTCCAGTGGCTCGCCGATCGGCCGAAGCGACTGGAGCTCGATATCGGCGGAAAGAAGCTGCTGCTCGTCCACTCGACCCCATGGGAGCCGCAGGGGGCCTACGTCTACCCGCACGACTCCCAGCTGGCGCGATTTGGCGAGGCCGACGTGGATTTCGTGCTTTACGGCCACACCCACCATCAATTGGTGCGCCGCGTCGGCAAGGTGCTGGTGATCAACCCGGGCTCTGCCGGCGAAGCTCGCGACCAAGGCAACGGCCGCCAGTTGAGCTGCGCCGTGCTCGACACCGTCAGCGAAGAAGTCGTCGTGACCGACTACCCGGAACCTCCAATCGTCACCCCCGGGCATGACGGTTAGGACGCGCTGACGCCGACCAGCTCAGCCTGATCCCTTGCGGCTGAGGAAGTCCTTGAACCCTTCACGCGGGTGGCCGGCGGCGAGCCAGGTGGCGCGCGCTTGCTCTTCATTGTCGTAACGCTCGCGCCATCCCATCCCGATCTGCTCGTGCAACAGGCGCTTCAGCCCCTGCACCATGCGCGCGTCGTTCTTAGCGATCATCTGCCCGATCTCGATGCAGGTATCGAGCAGGCGCGCCGCGGGGACGACCTGATTGAGAAGCCCGATGCGCTCCGCCTCCTCGGAAGTGACGATCCGTCCGGTGTAGAGCAGCTCCTTGGCTTTCGGCAGGCCGACCAGCAGCGGCAATG
>VAZT01000404.1 GCA_005884825.1 Alphaproteobacteria bacterium | reverse complement strand
TCGGAAAAGCGGCGCCGGCCTTACGGTCGGTCATCACCCGCGCGCCGATCGCCTCGGCGAGCTCGATGCGCCGTTGCCAAGCCTTGGAATCACGCGAGGTGCGTCCGATCAGGATGACTGCACGCTCGGCGCGGGCGAGGAGCTCGGCGGCCTGGCGCAGTGCCGGACCGGCCGGTTCTACGGGCGCAGGCGGCGCGAAGCGCGCGGTCTCCGGATGCGGCGGCGCGGCCGCGATCTCGTCCTCCTGCAGTTCCAGATTCAGGTTGATGTAAACAGGCCCGTGCGGCGCGGTCTGCGCAATCAAATTGGCTCGCAACATTGCCTCTTGCGCCGCTCCGATCGAGGACGGCTGATCATCCCATTTGGTGTAGTTGCGGATCAGCGCGCCCTGGTCCCGCGCCGTGTGGATCCACTCGATCCATGGCCGGCGCCGCACCGCATCGACCGCCCCGGTCGCGCCGAGGACGATCATCGGCACGCGATCGCACCAGGCATTGAAGATCGCCATCGTCGCATGCATCAACCCGACATTGGCGTGCGCGATCACCGCGAGTGGGCGGCCGGTCACCTTGGCGTAGCCATGCGCCAATGCGACCGCGCTCTCCTCGTGCAGGCACAGCAGCATGCGCGGCCGCGTATTGCCGAGATAATTGACGATGCTGTCGTGCAATCCGCGATAGCTCGAGCCGGGATTGAGCGCGACATAGGGAATGTCCAGCTCACGCAGCATCGCCGCGATTGCATCGCTGCCCCAGATCCGCGCCGAGGGCTGGCTCGGCGCCGGCCGGTCGATCTCGTTGCCAGCCTCGACCGGTCTTGCGGACGCGTCATCCATTGTTTCCCTCCTGGAATGGCAGAAGCGAAAGCGATTTACTTATCGGTGTTCCAGATGTCGGTCGCAAGTTTCCAGTCGCGACCTATCTTGCGCCAGACAACGACGTATTTCCCGACAACTTCCTGCGGCGGCTGCGACTTCGTCTTCAGGGTGACCGTGCCGACTTCTCGCGCTGCGGAGCGGCCGAGCGGCAGGACATCGACGGTCGTCAGCTTGGCGTCAGTCATTTGCTGCGCCGCTTGGCGCCAGAACGCCTCGATAGCGGCGCGCCCCTTGACCATTGAAGAGCCCGGCGGGAGGACATAGGCGTCCTCGGTGTAGAGCGCCGCTACCGCGGCGGCGTCGCCCTTGTTGAAAGCCGCCGTCCAGGCGTCGTTGAGCTTCTCGATCGTCGTCTTGTTCTGGGCGAGCGCCGGCGCGCCGAGGCTCAAGCAGCCGATGATCATCACAATCCGCCACATCTTATTTCCTCCGCAGTGAATAGTCGCATCACGGCGCGATCGTCGTGCCGCCGTCGACGATGATCGTCTGGCCGGTGATGAAGGCGCCGGCGCGCGAGGCCAGCATCAGCGCGACGCCTGCGATGTCCTCGGGCTCACCGAGCCGGCGCAACGGCGTCGCGGCTTCCCGGGCGGCGCGGCGCTGCGGGTCCTCGTAGAGCACGCGCGCGAACTCGGTCTTGACGAGACCCGGGGCGATGCAGTTGACCCGCACATTGTCGGGGCCCCATTCGGCGGCGAGGTTACGACAGAGGGCGTAATCGGCGGCCTTGGTGACCCCGTACATGCCGAGCACCGTCGTCGCGCGCACGGCGGCGACAGAAATGATGTAGATGATCGAGCCGTCGCGCCGCCCGCGCATCTCGGGCGCCACTAGGCGCGACAGCCAAAGATTGCTCAGCACATTATTGACCATCATGCGCTCGAATACTTCGTCCGTCAGCTTTTCGAGCGAGCCGTAATGCGGATTGACCGCCGCATTGCAGACGAGAATGTCGATGCGGCCCCAAGCCTCGCGGGTCTTGGCGACGAGGCTTTCGAGCTGCGCTTTGTCCGAGATGCGTGCCGTCTGCGCGATCGCCTCACCGCCCTTCGCGCGGATCGCTGCTGCGACCTCCTCGCAGGGTGCGAGGTTGCGCGCGGAGATTACGACCCGGCCGCCGGCCTCGGCGAACGCCTCGGCGATCGCCCGGCCGATGCCGCGGCTCGACCCGGTCACGATCGCGACCTTCCCCGACAAATCGAACAAATCCATCGTGCCCTCTGATCAGCGATTGCGGCGTCCAATCATGCCGCATCGAGCGATTTTCCGAAACAGGATCATCATCCCCATTTTGTTCCATTCGGTTGCGCGTTGCCCCGCGACTAGACTTGCCGGCCGCGTCGCAATTTTTCACCGCTTTGAATTCGGCAGTAAAAATCATTTTAATCGGCTTGCGGTATGCTGTATGCAGGGAGACTCGAAGATTGAGCGGCAGGAAGAGAAGCAGTCATGAATTCCGAAAATACCGAAAAGGACATCGATCTGCGTCCGGTAACCAAGATCATCGCAAGCTATGTCGGCAATCATACACTGTCACCCGAGCAGTTGCCGGCCCTGATCATCTCGGTGCAGCAGGCTCTGCGCGATCTCGGAAAACCCGTGCCGGTGCCGGTGCCGCGCACGCCGGCGGTGCCGATTCGGCGGTCCGTGCAACATGATCACGTCGTCTGCCTCGAATGCGGCTTCCGGGGGAAGACTTTGCGACGGCATCTCGGAACCCGGCATGGATTGCAGACCGCCGAATATTTGCGGCGTTGGGATCTGGCGAGCGATCATCCGCTGACTGCGCCCGCCTATTCCGAACAGCGCTCGACAATGGCGAAAGAACTCGGCCTCGGCCGTAAGCGCAGCCGGCCGCGGGGCAGGCCCCGCCGCGCCAAGGCGTGACGAATTAGCGATGTAGACGGATTGGCCGTATCAAGTCGCAACCGGCTGGTTACGCGCTTAACGGGCCTCACGTCGCAGGCCCCAAAAATAGCCGCAATGGCATGATATCCACGCGGGATGCCGATCCGGTTGGTTTCTTGCTCCCGCGTCGAGGCGCCAATAGAGCGCCAAGCTGGACCCCTTGCCCGGGCCGGGCTTCTCCTGTTTTTCGCCAGTATTATCAGGAGGTCGGCCGTCCTCGCTGTCGCTGTCGTGCTCGGGGCGACGGCAAGTCGTGCGGAGACCGCCGCGCTGCCGGTGACGGAAATCGCGTCCGGCATCTTTGTCCACAACGGAGTGCACGAGGAGGCGTCTGCGGCAAATGAGGATGCGATCGCCAATGTCGGCTTTATCATCGGCGATCAGGCCGTGGCGGTCATCGACCCCGGCGGAAGCTTCGCGGAGGGCAGCGCGCTGCGCGCAGCGATCCGCGCCCAAACAGATCGGCCGATCCGCTATGTGATCCTGACTCACGTCCATCCCGACCATATCTTCGGGGCGGCTGCCTTCCGCAACGACCACCCCGATTTTGTCGGGCATGCCAAACTGCCGGGCGCCCTTGCGCAGCGCGGCGACTATTACCTCCGCAGGTTGCAGAACACCCTCGGTGAGGAGGCGAGCGGCACCCAGATCGTGCCGCCGACGGTTCTCGTTTCCGACACGCTCGATCTCGATCTGGGCAGCCGGCGTCTCACCCTGCGGGCGCACGGGCCGGCTCATACCGACAACGACCTGACAATCTATGATCAGAAAACCCGTACTCTATGGCTCGCCGATCTGCTGTTTGTCGACCGCATCCCGGTCATCGATGGCAGTCTTCTCGGCTGGCTGAAGCAGCTAAACGAATTGACCACCATATCGGCGGATCGGGCTGTTCCCGGGCATGGTCCGGTATCCGTGTCGTGGCCGGCAGCAGAAGAACCCGAGCAGCGCTACCTCGAAGCCGTCGCGCACGATACGCGCGCGGCGATCAAGTCCGGGATCGGCATTGCCAATGCCTATCGGCAAGTCGCAAACTCCGAACGCGGGAAATGGCTGCTGTTCGACGAGTATCACCCGCGCAATGTAACGGCGAGCTACAAGGAGCTCGAATGGGAGTGACCCCAACCCTGCTTGGTCGAGCCGCTCTGGTTCTCTGGCTTGCGCTGCCGGGACTGGCTCGCGCCGAACCGACCGAGGCCGAACGTATGGCCCGCTGGGCCGATCTCCGGCACGCGATCTTTGGCTACCGCGTCGTCGAAGATGCCGGAGATCTCGTCGCAATCGATGCCCCGGCACGCGCCGAGGATGCCGCAACTGTACCCGTGGCGATCCGCGTCGCGGAGACGCTCGCTCCCGAAATCCGCGGCCTTTATCTCGTCATCGACAACAACCCGTCGCCGCTCGCGGCGCATTTCGTGCTCGGGCCGATCGCGGACGCACGGGAAATCGCGACCCGGGTCCGCATCGACGACTACACCTATCTCCACGCTGTTGCCGAAACCGCGGACGGCCGGCTCTACGCGACCGCGCGGTTCATCAAGGCGGCCGGCGGCTGCTCGGCGCCCGCCGGCAAGGACCAGGCTCTCGCCCTCGAACGCCTCGGCAAGATGAAATTGAACCTCGCGGACCGATCGAGGCCGGAGGAGCCGCTAGGAGTGAAGCTGTTGATCAGCCATCCGAATAGTTCGGGGCTGCAGATGGACCAAGTCACGCGCAACTATATCCCGGCTGATTTCATGCAAACGCTCGAGGTTACCTATAACGGCCAGCCGGTATTTCGGCTCGAGTCCGATATTGCCATCAGCGAGGATCCGAGTTTCAACTTCGGCTTCCGCCCTTCCGACCCGTTGGCCCCGGGGGTGATCAAGGCGGAAATTCTCGACAGCAGCCAGCGGCATTTCAGTCAAAGCTGGCCCGTTCCGGCGGCAGCGCAGATGTGAGCTCATCGGCACTGGAGATTGGCCTCCGCCTGGGCCCGGTGCAGCTCTTCGATGACCGCCTTGACCTGGGGCGGATCACGGAAGAGCCCGACCCGCCCGCCGACCCCGCCGCCGGCCTGGAGGCTGAGGGCGGTTTCCGCCTGCTCGTAATGCGAATAGGGCATCAGCGAGGCGATCGTGTCGATCGCGCAGGAGCACTTCAAGAGCGCCTCGTGGGTATTGCCGTTGGCTGCCATACACCCGATCACGTAGTCGGCCCGCGCAGAAGTCGGATAATCGTTGTCCGCGGCGTACACAGGTCCTGCCGCGAGCGAGAGCAAGAGGAAGCCGATCGTCAAGTAATCGGGATCGAAAGCCCGGCGAGATTCGTTCTTCAGCCGTCCAGTGAAAGGAATATCCATTGACCGCGCTTGTGCTCGTCTTTTGCCTGCAGGGTGCTCCTACTTCCTGCACCGAGCAGCGTCCCATCGATGATCTGTCGCTCGAGGCGTGCCTGGTGCGGGGCCAACACTATGCCGCGGAATGGCTCTCTGAGCATCCGAAATGGATGCTGTCCCGCTGGCGGTGCGAGAAGAACATACCGCGGCAAAAGCCGGCGTAGCGCTTGTGCGTTAACCCGAAGTGAAATAGCATCATCGCCTTAACCTATTAACGTAAGCAAGGTCGGGAGGGAAGAAGGCGATGAAATCACTACGATTCTGGCTCGCACTCTCGGCATTCGCCCTGGTTGCGGGCGGCGCCAGTGCCAATGACGAGCTGATCAAGCTCTCGAAAGACCCCAACCAGTGGGTGATGCCCACTGGCAATTATGCGAACTGGCGTTACAGCGAGCTCAACCAGATCAACAAAGACAACGCCAAGAATCTTCGTCCGCTGTGGACCTTCTCGACGGGAGTTTTGCGCGGCCACGAGGGAGGTCCCCTCGTTATCGGCGACGTCATGTACGTCAATACACCGTTCCCCAACAACATCTTCGCGCTCGACCTCAACAAGAATGGCCAGATCCTGTGGAAGTATGAACCGAAGCAGGATCCGACAGTCATCCCGGTGATGTGCTGCGACACGGTCAACCGGGGTGTGGCCTATGGCGACGGCAAGATCATTTTCGAGCAGGCCGATACCACCGTCGTGGCGCTCGACGCCAAAACCGGTCAGGTGGTTTGGAGCGTCAAAAACGGCGATCCAAAAAAGGGCGAGACGATGACCAACGCCCCGATGGTGGTCAAGGACAAGGTCATCGTCGGCATCAGCGGCGGCGAGTTCGGTGTCCCGGGACACGTCACCGCCTACAATCTCAAGGACGGATCGAAGGCATGGCGGGCCTATTCGGTGGGTCCCGACGACCAGATCCTGTTCGATGCCAACACCACCGAGCTCGGCAAGCCCGTCGGCAAGGATTCGTCCTTGAAGACCTGGCAAGGCGACCAGTGGAAGATCGGCGGCGGCGATACCTGGGGCTGGTACTCCTACGACCCGCAGCTGAACTTGATTTATTACGGCTCGGGCAACCCCAGCACGTGGAACCCGGCGCAGCGGCCGGGGGACAACAAATGGTCTATGACCATTTTTGCCCGCAATCCCGACACCGGCGTCGCCAAATGGGTCTTCCAGATGACGCCGCATGACGAATGGGATTACGACGGCGTCAACGAGATGATCCTGGCCGACATCAACGTGAAAGGCCAACCGACCAAGGCGCTCGTCCACTTCGACCGCAATGGTTTTGGGTACACCCTCAACCGCGAGACCGGCGCGCTGCTGGTGGCCGAGAAGTTCGACCCGAAGGTCAATTGGGCCACGCATGTCGACATGCAGACCGGCCGGCCCGAGGTCGTCAAGCAGTACAGTACCCAAGCCCAAGGCGAGGATAAGAACACGAAGGGGATTTGCCCCGCCGCGCTCGGTTCGAAAGACCAGCAGCCGGCCGCCTTCTCGCCGAAGACCGGGCTCTTCTACGTGCCGACGAACCACGTCTGCATGGATTATGAGCCTTTCAAAGTCTCGTACACGGCCGGTCAGCCCTATGTCGGAGCAACATTGTCGATGTTCCCGCCGCAGGGCGAAAACAACCTCGGCAACTTCATTGCCTGGGATCCGAGCGCCGGCAAGATCGTGTGGTCCGATCCGGAGCCGTTCTCGGTCTGGTCGGGCGCACTCGCCACTGCCGGCGATGTCGTCTTCTACGGCACTCTCGAGGGCTACCTGAAGGCGGTCGACATGGCGTCCGGCAAGGAGCTCTACCGGTTCAAGACACCATCCGGGATCATCGGCAACGTCAACACCTACAGCCATGGCGGCAAGCAATATATTGCCGTGCTGTCGGGCGTGGGCGGTTGGGCCGGGATTGGCATGGCAGCGGGTCTGACCAAGGACACCGACGGGCTCGGTGCGGTCGGGGCGTACAAGGCATTGGCGAACTACACTCAGCTCGGCGGTGTCTTGACGGTCTTCGGCCTCCAGGAATGACCATCAACTAGACTAACGAAGACTTTGGCCGGCGTCCGCAAATGGATGCCGGCCTTTTCTTCGGGAGGGACTTGGTGAGAGTGTTGGCGCCACTAATTGGCCCTGTTGCAGCATTGGTTCTGGGAGCTAGCCCCATGCTGGCGGCAGAAGCCGACCAATCCGCCGAAAAGCCTTATACGGTCACAGACGGCAAGGTCGACAAAAAGACCTTCAACGGGTGGCGTCGCTACACCGAATCGTGTATGCGCTGCCACGGACCGGACGGGGCCGGCAGCTCTTATGCCCCGTCGCTGGTCGATTCCGTAAAGCACATGACGCAGGATGAATTCAACGAAATCGTCGTGAACGGCCGCACCAACGTGAACGCCGCGAGCGAGAATGTGATGCCGCCCTTTGGCGAGGTCGAGGACGTGGTCGCCTATCTCGACGACATCTGGGCCTATCTGAAGGCGCGTGCCGACGGCGCGCTGGGCCGCGGCCGGCCCCCGCGGATCGGTGATTGAATGGTCGTTTGCGGCTCTTTGCGGGCATGGGGACGACTCGCTTTCTCAGCCTTAGCTTTTCTCGCAGCCGGGCCGGTCGCCGCGCAGACCAGCGACATTGTCGATCGCAGCGAGCTGAAGGTTTGCGCCGATCCGAGCAACCTGCCGTTCTCTGACGAGAAAAAGGAGGGGTTCGAGAACAAGATCGCCGAGCTGATGGGCGGCGAGCTCGGCCTCAAGGTCGATTATGCGTGGTTCCCCCAGATCATCGGGTTCGTGCGCAATACGCTGCGCGCGCATCTTTGTGACCTAGTGATGGGAACGGTCGCCGGCGATGAAATCATGCAGACGACCAACCCCTACTACTTCACCACCTATGTGATGTTTTACCGCGCAGACAAGGATCTTGCGGTCGAGGGATTGCAAGACGCCCGATTGACGGGCCTGCGGCTCGGCGTCGTCGCCGGAACCCCTCCGGCAGATCTTCTCGTGCGCCACGATTTGATGTCCCATACGAAGCCCTACGCTTTGACTGTCGACACGCGCGCCGAATCGCCGACCCACCAGATGGTCCAGGACGTGATCGACGGTACGATCGACGTCGGCTTTCTGTGGGGACCGATCGCCGGCTACTTCCGCAAGCATGATGACCTGCCGCTCACCTTGGTTCCACTCAAGGACGAGCCGGGCGCGGCTCGAATGGAATATCACATCGCGATGGGGGTCCGCGGGAGCGAGCCGGAATGGCGGCGCAGGATCAATGCCGCGATCCTCAAACGGCAAGGCGACATAACCGCCATCCTGCGCGATTACGGCGTTCCGCTGCTCAATGAGCAGGGGGAACTCGCCGGCCCGTGAGGGCGCGGCGCGTTTGATACGGGTCATCCGATGGCTGCTCTGTGGTCTTCTGCTCGCGGCTAGCCTCGACGCAAGCGAGCGACCTCCGGAGCCCGAAGGTTATCGCACGGATGACTATCGCGCGCCGACGCCCGACACGGTGGCGGGTGGTGTTGTGCTGGATACTGAGGCTGCGCATCGGCTTTGGACGAGTGGCGGCGCCGTCTGGATCGATGTGCAGCCCGCGCCGCACCGACCGGCAAACCTGCCGCAATCGGCTGTATGGATGCCGCTGCCGCACCGCGATATTCCAGGCAGCCTATGGCTTCCCGATGTCGGCCGCGGCGCGCTCAGCCCCGAGCTCGAAGGCTATTTTCGAAATCACCTCGAAACCGCAACGAGCCGGCGCCGGGACACCCCGGTCGTGTTTTATTGCTTGGCCGATTGCTGGATGAGCTGGAACGCAGCGAAGCGGGCGGCGAGCTGGGGTTATACGCAAGTTTTTTGGTACCCGGACGGCACTGACGGGTGGGAAGCGGCGAAATTGCCGATGCAGAACGCGGAACCGGCATCGTGACCGGGATGAAAACCGCCTTTGGGTTCGTCTTGGCATTAGTCGTGCTCGCGACATCGCCTTGTCGAGGCGCCGATTTCACCGCCGAGCAAGTTCGCCGGATCTTGGCTGCGGCATCCCCCGACAAACCCGCAGATCTTTCCGGGAAACCCCTCGAAAGTCTCGATCTGAGCAATCTGGACTTCAAGCGGGCGAACCTGTCGGGTGCGAACCTTTTTGGTGCGAAATTGGTGGGAGCGAACCTCGCCGGTGCCAAGCTTTCCAGGGCCAAGCTCGACCTCGCCTGGATCATGCGGGCGAATTTCACGAATGCCGATCTGTCTGATGCGAGCCTCCTCGGCCTCGTCGTGTCCTCGGGTCTGGACATCTCGCCCGCCGAGGCGCCTGTGTTTCGAGGCGCCAATTTCTCAGGCGCGCGCATCATCGCGCGGCTGAGCCGGTTCGATCTGAGCGGCGCCAATTTTGCGAATGCGAAGATGGGAGCCGATATGAAAAACCAGTCCATGGGTTTGATGAGGGCCGACCTGTCGGGCTCCAATTTGTCGGGAGCAAACTTTTCCGGCGCCGATCTCAGTCGGGCGCTGCTGCGGTTCGTCGACCTGACCGGAGCCGATTTGAGCGGCGCTGATTTGACGGGAGCCGATCTGTCGGGGGCCGACCTGACCGGCGCCGATCTGACCGGTGCGGATGCCACCGAAGCCGATCTCGGCGGTGCGGTATTGAAGAATGTTCGAGGCCTCGAGACGGTGAAAGGGCTTAGTCCACCAAAAAGATCGTAGCACTCATTCGGAAGCTGCCTCCTGCAACGCCCGCGCCCATGCCCCCAGCCGCGCATCCAGCTCGACCGGGGTCTCGCAGGCGTAGCGGATCGTGCGCTGAATCTCCTCGAAATTGCGCGCCGTGAAGTCATGACGCTGCTGCAAATCGATGCGTTTGGCGGCGTTTTCGCCTCGGGCATCGGGTGGGATCGCGTTGAGCTCGGTCGCGAGCCGGGCGACGAGATCGGCGAGCTCGCGCTGGCGTCGCCCAATCTCCTTCAGCTCTTCGATGAGGCCCGCGCGTTCCCGGTCGGTCTCTTCCAGCAGCCCGCGAAACACGAGGGCAAGGCGGCGAGGGCGGTCATTCGACACGGTCCGCACAAAGGCGGCGATCTCTGCCAGCCCTTGTTGCGTCGAGACCCGCCGCGGCGCGAGGCGTCGGACGAGACCGGAGATCTCGGGGCCGGCGCGCCAGTCGCCGACGCCCTCCAGCGCCGGCCCGCTCCAATACGCCGCTGCAGTCAGCTTCGGGACGAGCCGCTGCTGGCAGGGCCAATCCGGATCCTCCGCCCGTGGCGGCGCCGAATTTGCATTTACGACCGCGGCAAAACCCAGACCCAGCGTCATCACCCAGGCGCATTTACGGGACATCACTCCGCGGCGCGGCGCGCCATCAGGCCCTTTGCCGGATCGTACCCGTAGACGGCGAGAGTGAGGAAGATCGCGGTCGCGGCAACGAGAACCACCGCCGAGACGGGTTCGAGCTGGCCATAGAGCGCAAAGCGAATCAGCTCGACGGCGTGGGTGAAGGGATTGATCTCGCAGATGTCGTAGAGGAGGAGGCTCGCCTCCTTGACATGCCACAGCGGGTAAAGTGCCGAGGAGGCGAAAAACATTGGAAAAATCACGAAATTCATCACGCTGGCAAAGTTCTCGAGCTGACGGATCGCCGACGACAGCAGCAGTCCGAGCGCTCCCAGCATCAGCCCCGACAGAATGAGCGCCGGAAGCACCGCAAGATAGCCGAACCAGGGCGGCTCGATCTCCCAAATGAGCGCGATCGCCAGAAAGGCATAGGCCTGCAATACCGAGACGATGACGCCGGCGAGAAGTTTCGCGGTCAGCAGAAACCAGCGCGGCAGCGGGCTCACCATCAAGATCCGCATGCTGCCCATCTCGCGGTCATAGACCATCGACAACGAGCTCAGCATGCCGTTGAACATCAGGATCATCGCGATCAAGCCGGGCGCGATGTAGACCGAGTAGGGGACGTAAGTCTCGTAGGGCGGGATGATCGACACGCCGAGCACGAAATGAAACCCGGTCGCGAAGATCGCCAGCCAGACGAGAGGCCGCACCAGCGCCGAAAAGAAGCGCCCGCGCTGATTCAAGAAACGCAGCCACTCGCGCATTGCAATGCCGAAAAAGCAGCGCAGGTAATGGATCGGCCTCATGCCGCTTCGCGCTCCTGCACCAGCGTTTCGAACACCGCCCGCATCGACGACGCCCGCATCTGTCCGAGCAGCTGGGCGGCAGCGCCGTCGGCGAGCACTTCGCCCTTGTGCAACACGACGACCCGCGCGCCCTCCCCGACTTCGTCGATCAGATGCGTGGCCCAGAGTGCGGCCAGGCCTTCGTCTCGACAGAGCCGGCGGACATGGTCGAGCATGAATTGCCGGCTGGCGATGTCGAGCCCGACAGTCGGCTCATCGAGCAGCAACAGGCGCGGCTGGTGCAACAAGGCGCGCGCGATTTCGATACGGCGCCGCTGACCGCCGCTCAATTGCCGCGTCTTGTCTCGGCGCTGCTCGACTAGCCCGACGCGCTCGATCTCGGCGGCGATCCGTCTGGTTGCGTCGCGACGCGACAGGCCGTGCAAGGCGCAGTGGTAGTAAAGGTTCTGCTCGACGGTGAGGTCGAGATCGAGGGTCGGCAGCTGGAACACGATCCCCATCTGCCGCAGGCACTCCAACATCCGCTCGCGAATGTCCATGCCAAAGATGCGGATCGTGCCCTCGGACTGGGCGTAGAGCCGCGTGGCAAGCGAGAACAATGTCGTCTTCCCGGCGCCGTTTAACCCAAGGAGCACGGTAAAGTCGCCGGGCGCAATCGAGAACGAGACGTCTTTCAAGACCCGCCGCGGCCCGAAGCGGTGTCCGAGTGCGTCGATCGCCAATGCCGGTGTGATGCTCATGAACGCCTCACGGGCGGGAGACGACACCCCACGGAGCCTGGCCGACGGGAACGGATTTGATCACCTTCAGCGATGCGACATCGATCACCGAGATGTCGTTGCTGACCCCGTTCGTCGTGTAGACCCGGCTCTGATCCGGGTTGAAGGCCAGGCTCCATACCCGTTGTCCGACCAGCAGATACTTCAGGACTTCATAGCTCTGCGCGTCGACGACGGCAACGCGGTTGGCGGGGCCGAGCCCCACAAAGGCGAGCTTGCGGTCGCGCGTGATCGCGATCCCGACCGGCTGGATCGCCTCGGTCGGCACGCCGGGAACGGCGAAGGTGATGCGCTTGACGATCTCGCGTTTTGCGGCGTCGACGACGCTGACCGATCCGCCGATTTCCGCGGAAACCCAGAACTGCGCGGCGTCCGCAGTCCACACGGCACGACGCGGGCGGCTGTCGACGAGGATGTTGGCGATGACCCGGCGCGTCGCAGTGTCGATGACATGCGCCATGTTTGTCGTTTCCGAGGTGTTGACGAGGTATTTCCCGTCGGGACTGATGCCCATCCCCTCCGGCTCGACCCCGACCGGGATCTCGGTGACGACCTCGCCACGGTCGATGTCGACGACGGTTACGAGGTTGTCGTCCTCGTTGGCGACATAGAGCAGCTTCCCGCTGGGATCGAGCGCGGAATACTCCGGGTCTGCGCCGCTCGGCAGGGTACGCGAGATCTTGTCGCTGACCAGGTCGAGCACCTCGATATGGTCGCTGTCGCTGGCGCAGATGTAGAGGGACTTTGCATCCTTGGAGAGCAGGATGCCCCGCGGGCGCTGGCCGACCGGGATCGTTTTGACCGGCTCGAGAGTTTTGCCGTCGACCACGGTGACCGTGTTGTCCTTCTCGTTCGACACGTAGATCGTGTCCGCCGCCGTGATCCGGGCCGTGCAGAGGAAAGCGATCGCCACGGCCGCGATCAGCCCATTCGGCATTTCGTCTCGGGCTTGTCGATTCCGAGCGTATCGAGCTCGGAGAATTGGTGCAGGAATCCCGGCTGCGGTGATACCGAGACGAGCGAGCGGGCATCGGCGAGCAGCACCGGCTGGCGCAGCTGGCCATCCCAGGATCGGAAGCTGAGTCGGGCTCCCTTGTAAGCGGCGAGCTCGAACCGGTCGCCGCGCATGAAGGCGAGGATGGCGGCGGGGTCTGCGGATTTCGTCCGGGTTGCCGCTTCGCCGATTGCCCGCACGGCCATCCACGCGGCGTAGTCGCGGTCGGTCATCCAGCGTTTGGCCCGATGCAGGAACCGCTCCTGCAGCTGGGTGGCGCCCCATTGCTCGTGCGGCCGCGCCCAGGCGGTCGGGACGAGGGCTTGGGTCCCCGCCACCGGGCGCGGGTCGAAGGTGCGGTAGGAGAGATCATCGCCGAACTCGTCCCCTTCGTCGGCGACCACCAGCACGTCGTAACTGATGCCCTGCGTAAAGCGTGCAACCTCGGCCTGGATCGCGAAATGCCCGGTATCGGTGCGGCGCGCGCCCGGGATAAAGGTCCAGGGTTTCTCCTGAACGATACGTGCCTGGAATTTCAGCGCGGCATGGTGAATGTCGCCCGCGAATTCCCGATCGCCGTCGCCATGGCCCACCACCAGCAACAGGTTCTGCCACCGCTTCGCGACCAGATATTGGACCAGTCCATCGGCGAGCATCGCGTGGCTCGGCAGCAGATGCAGAATGTTGGCGCGGCAATCCTCGCCGCGCAGGCGATCGCTTGCAGAGCCCGTATCGAAGAAAGTGATCCCCACGGCCTCCGGCATTCCGGCCGCGGACAGTAGCTCCGGCGCCGCCAAATCGGTCACGACGAGCCGGATGCCCTTGGCCGTGAGCTCGCGAAGGCCCGCGGCGACATCGCCGTCCTCCGGGACGATCGCCTCGGCCAAGATGAACGACTGGCCGGTAAAATGGCCGGTCGTGTCGTTGTCGGCAATACCGAGCCGCGCGCCCTGGATGCCCTCATCCTGCGGCGGCTGATCGAGGTAGGAGAGCGGCAAACTCCGCTTCACCGCCTGCGACAACCACCCGATCCGCACTGTTTCCTCGCCGGCACTGGCCGCTGGCGCCAATGCCGCAGCAACGATGAGAATCACCATCAACAGCGTGGCATGGCGCCAAGAACTCATCGGCGCTGTCTTGCCTCCGTGTCGTAATCGTCGCCCCCGCGACAGCGGGGGTCCAGAGCCTGCCCCCCTGCTTTCGCCAGGGGCAGGATCTGGCTTGAACAGGGGGGAAGCGACGAGAGCCGCTGCTCTGGGTTCCCGCTTTCGCGGGAATGACACGGGGAAGCTGCTACCAAATTGATGAACTCACTTCAGCGTCTCGAGGTAGGCGATGACGTCTTGCCGCTCCTTCTCGTCCTTTATGCCGGGGAAGATCATTTTCGTTCCCGGCACCGCCGCGCGCGGATCGGCCAGGTAGGTGTCGAGGGTCTGGGCGTCCCAGGTATGGTCGAACTTCTTCATTGCTTCGGAGTAACTGAAATTTTCGACGCTCGCAGATTTGCGGCCAACAATGCCGAACAGGCTGGGCCCTATCTTGTTCTTCCCCGCCTCGGCGGTGTGGCAGAGCGCGCATTTTTTGAAGTCTGCCTTGCCGGCTTCGACATCGCCGGCCGCAGCGGGGCAAATCGCGAAGAACGGCAGCAGAAAACCCAAGCTGAGGTATGAGATCGGCAACCGCATCCTTCCTCCCGAGCGCCAGTTTCACCGTCGTCGTTCGCTTTATTCTCATCGCGGGGCCCGGCACAA
>VAZT01000775.1 GCA_005884825.1 Alphaproteobacteria bacterium | reverse complement strand
TGTTCACGGTCGGCAAGCATCTGATCAGCTTTTACATTGGAAGCAATAATATGGCGTCCACCTACGGCGCCGCGGGAGCGCTCATCATCGTCTTGGTATGGGTCTTTTACTCGGCCCAGATCTTCTTGCTGGGTGCCGAGTTCGCAAAAGCCCACGGCGATCAGAGGCGAGCGTCCATGAAATTGTGACAAAGATCCGGAAAGAAACCCGCACAAGATATAAGATTGTTAGTATAAGTAAGAATGACGCCGAATGCATGGCCGAGACCGCGATCCGAACAGACATTTTGCGTCCAGGAGCGCACAGAAATCCAGCCACGCCTTGCGCCTGGACGCGATGCGGCACCCTCGGCGTATCCGCTGACAGGAGAGGATAAGCGATCAGCGCGGAACAACATGCCTGGGTTCGCCGTTCTCGCTTAGGGGTGGCATGGGGGTTCGACGCTTTTTCCTAATAATTGCGGTCGTGACGACGTTGGTGCCCGATGCTGCTGTGCGCGCCGATGTGAATTATCGGGCCGAGATTACCGGCGCCGAGGATAGCGGCCTCGCCGATCTGCTGGACAAGGTTTCCGAGCTGAAGACGCTCGAGGACAAGCCGCCGGCCTCCGAAGAAGCGCTGCGCCGGCGCGCCGACCGCGATCTCGGCCGGCTCGCGGACGCCGCACACAGCCTCGGCTATTGGGATGCGGAATTCTCCTACGAGGTCGACACCGAGGCCGAACCCGCAAAGGTTACGGTAAAGGTCGAGCCTGGCTCACTCTACCATGTCGCTTCGGTCAGGGTTCAGGGTCCGGACGGTCAGCCCTTGTCAATCCCGAACCAACCCAAATTGCCGCTCAAACCCGGCGATCCGGCGCGCACCGCCCCGGTGGTCGCAACCGAAACGGCGCTCGTCGCGGCGCTCGGCGATGGCGGCCATCCTTTTGCCAAGGTGGAGGATCGCCGGGTCGAGCTCGACAAGACCGCCAAGACAATGGAAGTCACATACACGCTCGATCCGGGACCGGTGGAACATTTCGGGCCGCTCGCGATCACCGGCCTCGAGCGGCTCGAGCCAGCCGCCGTGCGCTGATCGCCAGCGGGTTGTTCAGCACGGTCCGGATCACGCCGCAGGCGGACCCCGACAACCCCGGGGACGTGCGGATGACAGTCGATGTGACGGAGCGGTTGCACCGCTCGATCGGTGTCGGACTTGCCTACAACACCAGCCAAGGCTTCGGCGCCCGTGCTTTTTGGGAAAACCGCAACCTGTTCGGCAACGCCGAAAATTTACGGCTCTCCGCCGAGGTCGGCCAGCAAATCGACGCGTTCCGGGCGAATTTCCGCCGTCCCGATTTTTTGGCCATTGATCAGGATTTCCTGGCGACCGCCGAGATCGCCAACGACACGCCGGTCGCCTATAATAGCCGGCGCGCGCTCGCCACGGCCGGGATCGAGCGCCGCCTTGACCGCTGGCTGACCGGCGGGCTCTCCCTCTTGGCTGAAAAAGCAAATGTCACCCAGCTGGCGAACGTCCCAGGGATGGGTACCCAGCGTTACGAGCTGGCCGGCCTGCCTGCCTATATCAAGCTCGACCAGACCGACAACCTGCTCAACCCGACAACCGGTTACCGCGCGCAGCTCAGCGTTACGCCGGCGCGCACCTTCTCCGGCTCGCGTCTTACGTTCGCGACGAACCTGCTTGCGGGCAGCACCTATTGGGCGCTGGGTGACGAGCAACGGACGGTCCTCGCCGGCAAACTGGCGCTCGGCTCGCTCGACGGCGCCCCGCTATTTCAGCTGCCCGCCGACCAGCGCATTTATGCCGGCGGCGGCGGATCGATCCGTCCCTATGGTTGGCAACTGGCGGGACCGCTCGCCCCTAATAAAGACCCGATCGGCGGGAGGTCGAGCCTGGTGCTCAACTTGGAAGCCCGCATCAAGATCACCGAAACGATCGGTATCGTTCCCTTTGTCGATGCCGGCAGCTATTACGAGAGCCCGGTGCCGCAGCTCGGCCGCACGCTGCTATACGGCGTAGGCATAGGGGCGCGCTATTACACCGCGTTCGGGCCGTTGCGGCTCGACGTTGCGACGCCGCTGCACAAGCGCAGCGCCGATTCCCCGATCCAGGTCTATATCAGCCTCGGCCAGGCCTTCTGAACAGATGAACACAACTGCTCGAATCCATCGCGTGCCGCCCCTCACCCACCAAGCCCCCTCCCCTTCCCTCCCCCGCACGCGTCC
>VAZT01000039.1 GCA_005884825.1 Alphaproteobacteria bacterium | reverse complement strand
CCGCCTTTCTTGAGACAGCGCGATGCCAGTGGGATGTCGGAAGTGACGCATACGTCCGTGGCCCCGATGCGCTCGGCAATCCAGTCGTCGGCTGCATCCGCGCTGTCGCCGACGAGAACCATGCTCACGTTCGAAGTGCCAGGCGGCCGGATTGGTCGTGAGCCATTGGAGACCACAAGAACATTAAGCCCAAGGCGCGCTGCCACGCGGTAGATCTCGTCGCGCACTGGGCATGCATCACCATCGACATAGATGTCGGTCAACTCTCGGCTCGCCTGCTATCGGGCTCGGGGTTCGGTGCATAAGAAACCGCCATGCACGGTCTCCCGGCGGCGACCAGCCATTCCCGTAGCTTCGACCACCGCTTCCGTGTCCGTGCTCCCTTAACGGCGATCGCCAGCGCCTTCCGCTGCCCGACGAGTACAACTAAACGCTTGCCGCGCGTCACTCCGGTGTAGACCAGGTTCCTCTGCAGCATCGGGTAATGCTGAGTGCTGAGCGGGATCACGACGGCTGGGTATTCCGAGCCCTGGCTCTTGTGGATTGTCGTCGCATAGGCGAGCACAAGTTCGTCGAGCTCGCCAAAGCTGTAGGTGACTTCGCGGCCATCGAAGTCGACGCTGAGCTCGCCTTCCTCCATGTCGATGCCCGACACGACGCCGAGATCGCCGTTGTAAACCTCCTTGTCGTAATCATTCTCGACCTGCATGACCTTGTCGCCCGGGCAGAATGTCCAGCCGAAGCGCTCGATGCGGATATCGCCCGGCGGGTTCAGCGCGTTTTGCAGCTCGATATTGAGCGAACGAGCACCGAGGCCGCCGCGGTTCATCGGGCAGAGCACCTGGATGTCGCGTATGGGGTCAAGCCCGAAGCGCTTGGGGATGCGTTCCCGCACAATCGCCAGGACCTTCCGCACCCCCTCTTCCGCGTCCGCCGCATCGACGAAATAGAAGTCTCCACTTTCGGCAAGGACGAGATCGGGCATCAGACCTTGGTTGATCCGGTGCGCATTGACGATGATCCGGCTCTCGGCAGCCTGCCGGAAGACCTCGGTCAAGCGCACGACCGGCACCGAGGCCGACGCGATGATATCGCCGAGAACCTGCCCCGGGCCTACCGAAGGCAGCTGATCGACATCACCGACGAGCAGCAGTGCCGCGCGCTCCGGCAGAGCCCGAAGGACCGCTCGCATCAGCGGCACATCAACCATCGATGTCTCGTCGACCACCATGAGATCGCAGTCTAGGGGCTCTTCCTCGTTGCGCCGGAACGTTCCGGTTCTTGGATCAGTCTCCAGCAGCCGATGGATTGTCTTTGCCTCGACCCCGGTGCTCTCGGACAGGCGCTTGGCGGCGCGACCAGTAGGGGCACAGAGCGCGATCGTGACGGCCTTGGCGATCAGAATCTTCAGCAGTGAGTTGACGAGCGTGGTCTTCCCAACGCCGGGCCCGCCGGTGATGACTGTCACATTGGAGACGAGCGCGACCCTCAGCGCTGCTTTCTGGCTGTCAGCAAGCGCTAGCTTCGTCCTCTGCTCGACCCACGGGATGGCCTTATCGACGTCAATGGCGGGCCAGGGCGGCTTTCCAGCGGCAAGCGTTGTGAGCCTTTCGGCGATTTCGCGCTCGGCTCGGTAAAGTGCCGCAAGGAAGACGCAACGGCGGCCTTCGAGATCGTCGGTCACGACAGCACCACCCTCGAGCTCGAGGTTCAATGCCGTTTCGACCAGTTCCGCCGACACTTCGAGCAGCTTTTCGGTGAGGGGAACGAGCTCTTCGACCGGAAGACCGCAGTGCCCGTCGTCCATCGCCTCGGCGAGCGCGTAGGAGATACCGGCACGCACGCGGATCAGCGCAGTCTTCTCAATGCCGAGCTTGGCCGCGATCTGATCGGCGGTGCGGAAGCCGATGCCCCGGATGTCGCGCGCCAACCGATAGGGGTTTTCGGAGATCAGCCGAACGGCATCGGCGTCGTAAGTCTTGTAGATGCGCACCGCGCGCGAGGTGCCGACACCGTTGCTGTGCAGAAACAGCATGATCTCCCGAATCACCTGCTGCTCGGCCCAGCCCGCGATGATCCGTTCCGCGCGCTTCGGGCCGATGCCGGTCACCTCACGAAGGCGACTCGGCTCCTGCTGGATGACCTCGAACACGGTTTCGCCAAAAGCGCGGACGAGCTTCTTCGCATAGACCGGCCCGATACCGCGGATCATGCCGGAGCCGAGATATTTCTCAATCCCCTCGACCGTCGTTGGCGCCGTCGCCTTCAGGAACGAGGCTTTGAACTGGACGCCATGCGTGCGGTCGTTGACCCAAGACCCGCTCGCCTGGACGAACTCGCCGGCCGAGATCATCGCCGCATGGCCGACGAGGGTGATGAGATCGCGCTGGCCGCGGGCTTTGACACGCAGAACGCAGAACCCGTTCTCGGAGTTTTGGAATGTGACCCGGTCGACCAGCCCAGCCAAGACCTCGGTCGGGGTGCTCGCCCTCGGCGCTTGCGGCATCCGGGTATGATGGAGATTAAGATCCTGGGACGCTACCGGGATCAAACCGGCACAGCGAGTCAGGCGTGCCGTCAGGCTGGCGGATGCCATACACCGAGGCCGGTTTGCCGTTGACCTCAAGCGTCCGCCATATCAGCCGCAACACGGTCGGCGCTGCTGTCTGCGGCTCGTCTGCCGCCTTCGCCGTTCCCGGCGGCATCGCCGCCGAAGCAAGTGCAGACACCATTACGGTGCGGCGTGTCAGCATGACAAGGTCTCCGGTGGGGCTGGATGCAGGTCGGACGTGATGTTCAAAATTATCCAGCCGGCGTGGCGGCGCGTCGCCAGTGCGGAACATTGGAAGTATCAGAATTCGAGAAGGTCGTCGCAGGAATTGCGGATGGGGTCGTACGCCTGCCGCTACAAACCGCGGCGCTGTAGCGGCGAGATCAACCCGTCTTCGATCTCGGCTCGGGGGGACCGAGAGGGTTCGAATCCTGTTCCCTCCAGCGGTGAGTGTCCTGCGAACCAGCCCGGCGCTGTCAACCGGGAAGATCATAGTGATTGATCACCGAAATCGGATGGCCGAACGGCCGGCCTTGCAAAGGCTGTGGCGGAAGATCGCGGCAAGAATATCAAAGACCGGCCGGCAACATCGCGGGAGTTGAACTCTTACATTGCCGCGAGTTGCTGCTCCAATCGGGTCAACTTATTGCGCAGGCGAAAATATTTTGCGTCCCAACCGCGGTCTTTGGTAGAGCCGGTCTCCTGGATTTGACATTGATGAAGCGTACACCAAGGGCGCAAATGGGGTAATGCCGTGCAGCCGGTTGGACCCATCAATGGGAGCTGGTGGCCGGTGGTCGGCAATCTGATGCCCCAATCCTTGTACGCATGATCGATCGTCATCTGACAATGCATTCTGTCACAACAGCGGTAGGCTCTGTTGCCCACGCCGGGGCATTTATCGCCACCGCATTTCACCTTCGTCAGCTCCGACATTTCACGGTATCCACGGCTGATCGCGGCGCGTAGCTCACCTTTTTTCATGTTGTTGCTCCGCCCGCAAAGCCAAAGGCCAATGGGCAAAAGATTGAGTGGTCGCTATGGAGCTCAAACCAATCGGCCACGTCCGGGACCGCGGCACCGAGAGCGGCAGCAACGGCTACGCGCTCGGCATTAACTGCCTCGTATAACCGTGCAACGGGCGTTATGCCCCGCATAGAATTTATACCTGTCCCCGCTCTCGATGCGTGCTGCGTTGACGGCGCAATTCGCTACGTGCAGCATCGCATTCGCGTTGGTGAAGCCGGTGTAGAGATGCGAAGGGTTCCGTCGACATCATCTATACCCTCGCCGGCGACTGGAGTAAACGATTAGGCGGCTACTTTCATCACTCCGGTCGTGAAATCTACCGGCAGCTGACGCAGGCGAGCACGAGCGCGGGAAAGCGCGCAACGCACTCTCCGTCGGCGTCGTGCTGCTCGACCTGGTCCAGCTTGCGTAGCTCGTCCATCGCGTTGCCGATCGCGACCGCGTTGTTGCGCGCCTCCGCGAAGTTAGGTTCGTAGCTGGGGATGCCGAAATAGGTGGGCGGGCCGAAGCCGGCGGGCAGGGTGCCCAAATCGCGTTGATCTGTTTCGACGAGCTGACCCATTTCACGGCATATCAATTCTTCTACATGGTCAGCGGCAACCGCTCGACCTGTGGCGTAAAGCCTTATATCCGGGAATTCGACGGTGTACTTGTCGCGCGCGTTGATCTCGCTGACCCCCCTGAACAGCGGAGTGCGCGGGATGCTGACGCCGGCAGGCGGTTACGCAATGCGGTCGAAGGTTGCTTTTATGTCAGCCGATGTGAAATCCGTCCCGTCGTGGAACTGGACACCCTGGCGCAGATGAAACGTGTAGGTCTTGCCGTCCTTCGCGATTTCCCAGGTAATGCGCCAGATCGGGACGATGGTCTTGCCACTGTCGCGCGGATCACGCCGGATCAGGTTGTCGAACATGCAGCCCTGAGTGCCGATGTTGCCGACACTGCCCGCTCTTCACGATGCCGTCCGCGCGCCGCCCATGCTCGGCGATCTTTTCGACATTGCCGGTCAGCATTTCGATCGTTTCGCCAATCGCGGCGCGCTTGTCCTCGTCGAGCGGGGGGTCGAGTTCGCACCTGGCTCCCCGCTGGAGAGAGATGGATTCGAACCTTCGGTCCCCGCTAAGAGCGAGATCGATTTCCGAGCCTCCCGTTCGACACAACCTTCCCGCTTCCACTGGAGGGACCGAGGGTCCGA
>VAZT01000038.1 GCA_005884825.1 Alphaproteobacteria bacterium | reverse complement strand
CGTCGTGGCGCCGAAGGGCGACCAATTGTCCTGCCCCGACCAATCGAGCGTCTGCCATGCCTCCCAATGGTAGTGCTGCACGCGGAACGAAAAGCCCGTCGTGCCGGTGCCTTGCGAATTGGCGATCAGCGACGCATAGGCGTCGGATTTTGGCAGCAGTGATAACGTCACGTATTGCGGCGCGTTGACATCGTTCGATCCCACGACGCTCGATGGGTAGACGTAGTAGATCGTATCCTTGGAGAGTCCGGCGACGCAGGTGGCGCTGCACGAGGTACGCACCGGCATCCCGAAATACCAGGCGTTCGTGCCGACCGAGGACGGCACGTTCATGCAATAGGAAGCGAGGCCTTGGTAGCACCCGACACTGCCGGCCGGCACAACCGGATTGGCAGCGCTGTTGATGGTCGCGTCGAGCCCGCTCCAATCCATGACGACGGTCGACCCATCGAGGAACTCGGGTCGGTAGGAGACTGCTTGCGGGTCGTTGGCGAACCCGGCGGGTCCGGGGTTGCCGGCATTGCCGGTGCTGCCCGCGGCGACGTTCATAAAGGCGTTGATTACGTGGCAGACATGCCGGATATCGCCCGCCGAGACGCCATCGGAGGCTTTGGTAAAGATATCGACGTTGCACTGTGCATAGAGCAGCGGGTCTTTATGGCCGCTCGTGTAGACGAACATGCCGTTGACTTGGTACTCGTCATAGACGTTGCCGGCGCGCAGATGGCGCGGCGCGTCCCTTCCCACGTTGGCGATGTTGTCGCACAGCCGGAAGGTTGCGTCGCCTGAATCGCGCACCGTGTCGTTCTGGTTGCGCACGTCGGTCAGGTGGATCTTGAGATCGTGTGCCGCAGGACCGCTGCACAATGCGCTCAGCGCCTGGTGCGAACTCTGTGAATAGCTTCCCGCGGCCGGGACAAACTCGACTGAATAGGTTGCCCCGTTCGCCAAGCTCTTGGGCAGCCAGGCCGCCCATACCGCATGACGCCACGAGCTGTTGCCGCCGTTTTCGCGCCAACTCGAGATCTCGTCCCATTGCTGGCCGGGGAGCGCGACATGCGTCGCCGCGTCCCGGATAAGCGGATAGCTGCCCGGCATGATGTCGCCGTAGCGGAAGGCCTGCCCAAAGCTGACAGGCGACCCGGCAGGGAGTGTATTCCCAGTATTGTTGACGAACGTGAACGTCGTCAGCGGCGCGCCATGGGTAACAATGATGTCAATGTTTTGTGAGGTCGTGACTGCGCCGGCAGATAGCCCAAGAAATGTGGCGGTGGCTGCGAACAAAGAGAACAGAAATTTCCCGATCATAGAATTACCTCTGATTAATGTGATCTACGACAAGAGTCATGTACATCCTTTCACTGTAGAAGCAAGGTGAGCCTCAGCCCAGCAACTTGCGATAATTGAATTAAGAAAATTTTGATATCACGGTTGTTAGTCTAAATCCCGCTATTTTCATGCCTCCAAAACTCGAACCGTAAAAACATATCAGCAACATCCTCAATTGTCAATATCTTTTAGGTAATTTGTGATTCAAGCAATAACCCGGGCGGTCACCGAAGCTATGCCCGCGCTAACCGCGATCCAAGAGTTCTATCGCCGGCGGCGCTCGATCGAGGTGCCGTGCAAAAGCTTCTGCATGCCCTCGAGATGCCGAGGCGCCTGGGGTGCGAGCACGACTTGCCGAGAAATCAAAGCCCAACAGTTTGGACTTGGCGATGGGGTAGCTCAAATATGTTGACGGTCCTACCGCCAATTGTCGTCGATACGCACCGGCGAGCGCGACCACCGGTTCTTGCGGGCAGGAACTTGGCGATGGACGGCATCGTCGACGAGCAGGCATAAAACATAAGGTAAATTGGGCGCGCCTCCTCCAAATACGAATTCACGATGTTAGACAGCACAATTTCCATTATCTCGAACGGGAATGGATTGTAGAAAAAGATGATCATCGGCAGCCGGGGTATTCGATATTTGGTCGCGTCCGAGCAAATGATTTCTACAGCCGTACACTTGCGCGATATAAAGCGGGCGTTGGTAATGTTTTGTTGGGCAATGCGGCAGAGGACCGGCGAGAGTTCGATACCGATGATGTGCTTGAAAGGAAGCGCAAGCGCCGACAAGAGGACTCTTCCCTTTCCGCAGCCGACATCCAGGAAGCTAAAATTCTCGGCGCGTAACTCGGCAACCCGCAGTGACCGGCTCAGGGCCCGCCACGGGGTGGGATCATAGGCATAAACCCTTCCGAATTCGGCGGCGGCTGGATCCCCGGCGATGCCTCCCGGGATGGTGTCCACCCCACGCAGCCTGTCAAAGATTATTGCTAGAGCCCGATTCGTCCACCAGACGAACCGGGTCTGCAGCGCGCTTTTCAATTCCCTCGTTGACATCCCGCGCTCCTCCGATCGCTGACTCCTTCCGATCGCTCAATTCTTAAGCGTCGATGTACGCACTTACTCATCCGAGCTTCCCTCGCCAAATGTGGTGACGGAGCAGCGAAGCAAACCGCCATGTGGCCATCAGTGCCCAGTGTGCTCCAAAAAGCGCGATCTCGGGGAGCCTTGGTCGAAACCAGAACAGCCGTGCACAACTTATCGCATGAGTTGAGAAGAATTCTTTATAGGCATAATATTCGGTGCCGTCAAAATCAAGGAGCTTGAATTCGTATTCCTTGAATAGCCGTTGCAGCATTAGGTATAGGAGAACGGTGCCGGGCGAGCTCTGTGCAAACCTCTCATCGTATCCGATGTGCTTATAGACGATAACATCATGGTCGATTCGACAGAAGACGTAGGCCGCGGGCTGACGGCCCGACATAAGCACGTAACCGCGTACACGGCCGGCAACGGCATCGAGTTCAATCTCGCGAGCGAAACTTTCATCTTCCGGAAAACCCCAGCCCAGGTCGCTTTTGTATGATGCGCGTGAAATCGCGACTGCGATATCACGGAATGCAATGATTTCGTCACCATATCGCGCCGCGTACCGCAATGCACCCCGGTCGAAGCACATTGTCGCAAAACGCTTAGGGATCGGCATGGCAGAGACGACCGCGGCGCGACAGTCCTGCGCCGCGGCTTGGGCCATCGGTATCGCGAGTTCCGCATCAACCACAAAAGGATTTGAAACGAGCGTGAACCCCTTCAGCTTCACCTCGCCGAGCCTAAATGGCCCAAGTCGAAAGTGGAGGACTTCGGACCGAACCTCCCAGACTGGATTTACTGCCGCCCCGTCTACTGATAACGGGTGGTACACGCCGCGAACGTGCGTCAAACATTGCCCGATCAATGGCCTTGCTCCAAACTCTTGAAGAGCTGTGCCGACGTGACGTCCAGATGAAGCCAACCGAGGGCGGTAACTCGCGAAAGCTTTGTCATTGTCAGGAGATTTGGTATCCAATGGGCTGCTCTCACATTACAACAGATTGTGTCTGCGCTTCGCAGGAATAGTTTAGCTGTCGAGGCAAGATGCCAGGACGAACGGGAGGGTGTCAATGTGACTCAAAATCGACTGGTGCTCACGCAAGTTTTGGGGCTCTGGCTCAACCCTTCCGGCATTCATTGCAGTTAAGGAATTCCCAAAATGAGGTATCGGTCGCTGCTCACCGATGTGACGCAACGGCTCGCACCGCTACAGCACACAGGACTTCAACTTGACCAAGCCGATTGTCTCCCCAAAATATTACGCCGAGAGATTAGGCCGGCATATCAGAGAAAATGGGTTGCGGGGCGCCGCCGTTCTAGTGGGAAAGAACCTTATTTGGCCATATTGCGAGTGGCTGATCCGACGGAGCATTCAGGCTCACGAGGAATTTGACTTGAAATACGGGCTCGACACTCAAACGCCGATCCCAATTCGGAATTTAGAAACGTCAGCGCCCGCTGCGCAATATGCAGTTCATTACGAGGGGGCGGCGATACCGCTGGTCCACAGAATACTTCGCCAGATGAGGACTGATCTTCGCCAATTTACCTTTATCGATCTCGGCTCGGGAAAAGGCAGAGTTTTGCTCGTAGCCTCTCAGTATTCTTTTAAATCCCTCATAGGAGTAGAGTTTTCGAAAACTCTTCACGATTAGTCTTTTGCAACAACCCGTTTTCCGCAACCTTGGCGCTTCGCATTTTAGATAACTATCAGTTCTCTCTGCGCAAGACCGGGCATCAAGGAATATTGATATATCTTAGCCCTATTCCGCCTGCCGTTAAAGAGAGGTTGGATACGTTTCACCTCATCGCACGAGGCAGCTTTCTAAGCCATTTTGGAGGATTCCAGAAATATTATATCTATCAGATAAATAGCTGAGTTATTTGTCGGCTTTCCCAAATTTTTAGGCAATCCGCTTGCCATCAGCCCCCGACTGCTGGAGCGGAAACACGGAACGAGGCTGCCGCCACGCGGCGGTTGTGTTTCCAACCGCATTGCAAACGCCCATTAAATCGTAGACCTCTGGGGCGATATCGAGTATTGAAAAAATAGCTCGCTATGTATTGCGCGTTCACCGGTATGCACCGAAAATCGTCCCATCGGGTTTAGCTACGGCGTTATCCTGACTCGGAGGTAAGATGGCCGGAATTCCCTTGCGCGCTGGTGAGTTGTACAGAATGCGTGCAATTCCATCACATCAATCGGCAAGACGATTGTCCATGCGTCGGCAGTGTAGACACGCTCGGCAGGCGAAGCCTCCGTGTGCGCGCGAAGCGACGTGTGAAGCAAAGATCGGACTGCTATAATGAACGGTAGGACACCATCGTATTATATACTACATCGTCAACCAGGAGGTCTGATCGAGGCGCTCTGGCGGGCCTGTTTAGCCGATGCCGATTTCCCGACCCACTACACGGCTCCGGAGTATTTCTTAGAGCCCGGGTTCCGCAATAAAGGGCCGTTTGCCATTCTGAGCCTGAGTGGCGCGGAGGTGACAGCGATTCTGACCGGGACCAATGACGGCGCATATGTTCAATCCGGATTATCCGTACGCCCTCAGATCGTCTTTTCACGCCGCGCCGATCGTGTACGGGCGATGACAAACGTGGTCGATGGTCTTCTTCTAGAGGCAGCATCCGCAAAGCTGGTGGACCTGTTCGTGTGGTCTGACATCGTGACTCTGGTCGACCCCCGCTTTCGCAAGAAACAATACGAAGGCGTCGTTATGCTGGATCTGTCGCGCGGTCCAGATGCGCTCTTCCGAAAATTCTCGGAAAATAAGCGCAGGAACATCAAAAGAGCGATTAAGTATGGGGTTTCTGTCGAGCCAGCCAACGACCCTGGCAAGGTCTCCGCCTATTATTCGGTCTGTGTCGAGTGGTCTCGCCGCAAGGGGTTGTCGATCCCAGGAGAAGTGGAGTTCCATCAGAGGAATATGCGGCGAACAGCTCGCTGCAGAATGCGCTACATCTACGACCCAATGACTTATTGCATTGGCGGGCGATCGAGTGGGGATGCCGGGAGGGCATGACCCACTACAGTCTCGGGGGCGCACACCTTTTCTTGCGTAAATTTGGCGGCGAAATCGTGCCCACCACCCGCTATCGCGTGGACCTGTCGACCTTTCGCCGATTTGCGATCGGCGATTGGATCGCCGATCGGGCTGAACAAACCCGCCCCTTGATACCCGGTCGGCTGGCCACCGTGGCCCGTTCTCTAAGAGGATTGATCGAAAAGCCGCGCAACCCGCGCGCCACCACGGGCGACGACCTTCCCTCTCTACCAAGAAGACGGATATGGGCCGGAAAATAGCCGTAATCGTATGCGAGGGTATGATGGCAGAGAGTGGTGCTGCGCTAGGCCCGGCAGATCAGGGTTTTTGTTGATGCAGATCCGTGGTGACAAACGTCGTCTTGGTGTTCTTTCGCCGTTTGCAGCGGGGATGCGCGGAGTTTGGGCTTTTGTTTTTTATGAAAAGCGCCGGATCCTCAGCCAACCGTCTCCTCCTGTTTTTTTTCTGTAATAACAGGTTACCGGCGGCGGGTGCGGTGGACGGACCAGGGGAGAGGTGCTTTGGGGGATTGGGTTTGATCCGGAAGTCCTGAACAGGAACGCTGGTATCTAGATCATCTGCGGGGTGTCGAGTGAAAGAGGGGATTTAGCACACGCCGATCAGGCGACTCGCCTTTCTTCCGCTCGACCGCCGGAGCGGAAATGCGTGACGAGACTGGCGCCGCGGACGGCATCGCAGCCGACCCCGTCGCCGACACCCATCAAATCATAGATCGTCGGGGCAATATCGAGGATCGAGACCGGCTCGTTGTGTACCGCATGTTCGCCGGTATGCAGCCACAGGACCCCCTCCGGATGATGGCGCGCACTCTTGACGGCATCGATCGCATAAAGCACGTCAAAAAAATAAAGGGGCTCGTTGCGCCCGGGCACTCCGGCGATCTCCCCGTTACTCTCGAGCCTATCGTATATCTGACAGCCGAAATGGATATCGGTGCCGGAAAGGCGTGCTCCAAACACTGTGTCCGCTCCAAGCTTTAATTGTTTGAGGACGGCAAGCGCTTTCTCGGCCGCGGCGCGATCGGCGAACCGGAGACGATATTGATGGGTCATCACCGGCTCGACCATGCGGGGCGCGATATCGAGCAGTTGGAGAAAATGCGGAACATCGCGCAATCGGTAAAAATGCTGGCCACCCCTCCCCTCGCGCTTCAAGAACGGCTGCTGGCTTAGCGCCGAGCACAGGATGACGGTGGTATCCGCCTCCGCCAACGCGAAGAACCGCCGGAGCAGCGCATCCATGGACCGGTATCCAAACAGGACCGCGTCACCATAGCTCTCCATCTCGTCTTTCGCCGGCTTCAACGGAAACGCGTCGGGGTCCATGTGACGCCAATAGGCATGTTGCAAATGCGCGGTGCTATTAATGAAGAAGGTCGCAAAATCGGGACGCATTCGACGATAGTAGTGGCGGAACAAATCGAATTGCAGGCGGTCCGCGAGCGCTACCCGCCGCCACTTGACGTCCGCCCGCGAAAGCCGCTCGCTGCCGAGTTGCGCCAATATCGCTCGAATTGTGTCCGCTGCGAGACCGTGGCGCAGCAAGAACGTCACGAACAGCAGCCACTCGTTTACGCCCAGCGCCACGCCTCTCGTACTTTCCTGAACCAATTTGGCCATTACAGTCTTGAATACCTCGATTTCGGTCGGCCAGGCGGGCTGGTTGTTGCACCAGGGGTCAGGGAGGTAGAACACGCCGGCGCCGGCCAAGGCTCGCGCATTCATGCTGCCGCAATTCATCACCGACTTGCCGAGGCCGGCGAGACGGCGCCATATGTCGGAGTGATCGGCCTTGGGGCCGTCCGTCAGGTAGAAAACCTTGTGCTCATCATAGGGCAGTCCAGTATGGATTGAATACCACTGAATCCACGGTTCCAGATAGTCGGCTTCAGAGACATCAGCTACGCTGGTAAACACTTGGGAGGAATTGTAGAGAGCAGTAAAATTAGGAAGCTTCCCCTCGTCCATCCATCTCCTCAGGAGCGGCGGACAAATCTCGTTAAATTCCAGCAGAAGAATCTTTGCCATCGACCTAGCCCAACGCGCCAGAGTTAATTGGTGGCACTTGCGGAGGCCCCAAGTGAGCCTTGAAAGACGCTCGCAAAAAGTGTACCCACCTGCCTCTCAGGTCAAGAAAAAAGCCCGCAGTTGCTTGTAATCTCATGAAAGTCATTCCGATCATTGCCGCCATTTTAGGGCTGGCGATGATCGGGGCACTCGTTGGGTATTTCGGGGCCGGCGCCGTGGTCAGATCGCTGCGCGCGATCGGTTGGGCTGGCTTTTCGGCGATTTGCGTCATTCATTTGGCGGTAATCTCGCTCGAAGGGATCGCTTGGCGGCTGCTCGTGCCTCGGGCGCACGCTTGGGCATTCATATGGGGGCGTCTGATCCGCGACGCCGGGTCCGAGGTACTGCCGGTGTCGCAGATGGGGGGCTGCGTTCTGGGAGCCCGTGCGGTAGCGCTCGCCGGTGTGCCGGGATCCGTCGCCGCGGCGACCACCATGGTCGACCTGACCCTCGAATTTCTGGCCAAGCTGGCCTATATGGCTATCGGTTTGATTTTGCTCGTCGATCTTCGGCCCGGTATGCCGGTGTCGCTGCCGGTGACGTTCGGCCTTGCCACAACCGGGCTCTTTGCAATCGCATTTGTCATCGTCCAGCGGCACGGGTTCGCGTTCTTTGATCGGTTAGCGCGGATGCTGGGACGGGGCTGGGCGGAACGGACCGCTTCCGGGATGGCCGCCGTCCACGCGGCGCTTGCCGAGACGTATCGACGCAGAGCCGGCTTATGGGGCGGATTCGCCCTGCACCTAGGCTGTTGGATGCTCAGCGCCGTCGAGGTCTGGATCGCGCTTCGTCTTGCCGGTGCGCCGCTCGGCTTTCCGACTGTGCTGGTCATAGAGAGTTTGCTTTATGCCATCCGAACGGTCGCGTTTGCGATTCCCAACGCCGTTGGCGTGCAGGAAGGAGCGTATATACTGATCGGCGCCGCATTCGGGCTGACACCGGAAATGGCACTCGCCATTTCGCTCTTGAAGCGGGCGCGCGACCTCGTGATCGGACTGCCCGCGCTCGGGACCTGGCAAGTTGCCGAGGGCGGGCGCTTGTGGCGGCGCAGCGCATCAGTCTCCGATCGGAGCCCGCCCCGGTAAACGCGCGACTCAAATCCGCGGGCTAGTGCGACACAGAAGCGGGACATCGATGACGCGGCAGAGAACTCGCGGTTCGGCGAGCGGCTCGTTGTTGAACGGGTTGCGGTCGAGTTGCGCGTCAGACTCAGGCGCACGCATCCGGGTGCGAGCGTCGGAATACCCATCGCATAAGCGTAGGTCACGCCCAAGCGGCGGAATTCGGCCGCCCGGAGATTCCAAGCGTCGCCTTCTTGGAAGAGCCCAACCGCTTCCGGATAGCTGACCACCTGGTTGGTAAGGCCAGCTCCGTAGAGTTGATAGTGCACCGGGCGGCTGACGAGCTCCAGAACGACAGAGCCGTCCGGTAAATCATGTATCGGCAGAGCCGGTACGTCGCGAAAGAAATTTACTGCATTGCGGAGATGGTATGCGTTTGCCTCAGCGAAAGTTATCCACCTGCCGGGAATGAATAATCCGATCGTGGGCGGCACTTCAAACCCGAAGAAGAAAGGCGTGAGACTTGTAATGAGCCTAAATATCAAAAGATCTGCCGGTGATAACGCGACCTGACGGGGGAACATGTGGTGGTCAATCATCGAGAAATCATCGACGCGACAATTTCAAATCGTCTAGCTTTGGCAGAGTCTGGCCGAAAGAAGGGTGAGATCCTCGGTCTGACTACCGCGCGCCTACTCGGATCAAAGCCTAAATGGTTCAGGTCGCCGGCTGGTCGGCATCGCGCCGGGCGGGGACGCCGTAGAGGTCGCGTGCGCGCCTTTCAAAGGCGCCGACCATGCGGCGGACGGCCTCGCTGAACAGCACTTCGATCAGTCTCTGCAACAGCCGCGACTTGAATTCGAAATCGACGAAAAACCCGACTTTGCAGCCACCGGAGACCGGGGTGAAAGTCCAGTGGTTGTTCAAGTAGCGGAACGGCCCCTCGGCATAGGTGACATCGATCCGCCGCGGTGGGAAGAGCGACACTCGCGAGGTAAACCGCTCGCGGAACATGCGGAACCCGATGATCAGATCGGCGACGACCAGATCGGGCCGCCGCTCCTTGATTCGCGCGCCGATGCACCAGGGCAGAAATTCGGGATACCGCTCAATGTCGGCGACGAGGGCGAAGAGCTGCTCGGGCGTGTACGGAATGACACGCTCTTCCGCATGGGTGGGCATGTCGGCGAAACCTAGCCGGCAGCGGTGAGCTTGGCGGCGCGCGCAGCGCGCAGCCTCGCGAAATCATCCCCCGCGTGATAGGAAGACCGGGTCAGCGGCGAGGCCGAGACCAGCAGAAACCCCTTGGCTGCCGCGAAACCGGCGTAGCTGCGGAATTCCTCCGGCGTAACGAAGCGGGCAATCGCATGATGCTTTGCGGTCGGCTGCAGGTATTGCCCAATCGTCAAGAAATCGACGTCGGCGGCCCGCAGATCGTCCATTACCTGCAATACCTCGGCTTTCCCCTCGCCGAGCCCCACCATCATTCCGGATTTTGTAAACAGCGCAGGATCGAGCCGCTTGGCCTCGTCGAGCAGCCGCAACGAATGAAAATACCGGGCGCCCGGCCGCACTTCGGCATAAAGGCGGGGCACAGTCTCCAGATTGTGGTTAAACACGTCCGGCTTGGCCGCGACGACAATTTCGAGCGCCCCGTTTTTGCGCAGAAAATCGGGGGTCAGCACCTCGATCGTTGTGCCGGGCGAAGTGCGACGGATCGCGGTGATGGTGCGAGCGAAATGCCCGGCGCCGCCGTCATCGAGGTCGTCGCGGTCGACCGAGGTGACGACTACGTGCGAGAGGCCGAGCGCCGCCACGGCTTCGCCGACGCGCTCGGGTTCGTGCGGGTCGAGCAGATCGGGCCGGCCGGTTGCGACATTACA